>CAZFNT010000430.1:0-4131 GCA_964520315.1 uncultured Gemmatimonadota bacterium | reverse complement strand
GCGGACCCTCCAGCCCCGTGGGGTGATCGACCTGCGCGCACGTCTCCAAGGTGTCGCGTCCGACGAGCCTGTCCTCGTGATCGCGCCATACCTCAGCGCCGCCGTTCGCGAGCGCCTGGCCGAATTCGACATGGGCTTCCTCGACCTCACTGGCAACATCCGGATCGCCCTCCGCAGCCCAGCGCTGTTCATCGACGCGAGCGGCGCCAACGTCAATCCAGACCGAAAGGCGCGCGCTTCGCGCTCCCTTCGTGGTACCAAGGCCGGCCGCATCGTACGCAGGCTCATCGACCTCAGCGAGCCACCGGGCGTGCGAGAACTCGCCGAGACCACCGGGGTCAACGCGGGCTACGTCTCGCGGGTTGTGACCTTGCTCGACCGGCAAGCGATCATCGAGCGAGAAGGACGTGGTCGCATTGTTAGCGTCGACTGGCCTCGCCTATTGGATCGCTGGGCTCAGGAGGCCCCCCTCGAATCGAGGGGCGAGCAAACGATGTGCTTGGATCCCCGCGGGCTGTCATCCCTGAAACCGCGACTCGAGCAGGCCGGTTTGCGGTATGCCGTTACAGGAACCCTCGCGGTGTCGGGATTTGCCCCTGTTGCCGCCGCGCGTCTTGCAGTGGTCTATGTGGACAATGCGGACGAGGCCGCGCCGGCCCTGGACCTGCGCGTCACCGAGAGGGGGGCAAACGTCATGCTGATAGAACCGGAGGATGACGGCGTCTACGAGGGCTGCACCCTCCGCGAGGGCCTTCGAGTCGTCGCCGTCAGCCAGGCGGCGGCGGACCTCCTGACCGGTCCGGGGCGCGGACCCGCCGAGGCCGAGGCGCTTATCGCCTGGATGAAAGCCAACGAGGAGGTGTGGCGTGGATGAACTCTACGTGGTCGCACGAGGAGTGCTCCTGGATGCACTCGATGCCCTCGGTTCCCATCGTGACGCCATCATCATCGTCGGGGCGCACGCCGTCTACATGCGGGTTGGCGAGGCAGACCTCTCGGTAGCACCACACACAACCGACGGTGATCTGGCCATCGACCCGGCGAGACTGAGCGAGATCCCTCCGCTGGAACAGGCGTTGACATCGGCGGGTTTTTTTCCCAAAGCGACCGATAGCGTCGGCGCCTGGATCACGCATCGCCCGACCACGGACAACCCAAGCACCGAGGTGGGAATCGATCTTCTCGTGCCAGCCACCATTAGCCCAGGCAAGGGTCGGCGAGCTGCTCGACTGCCAGGGCACGACACCCGCGCCGCCCGCATCGTACGTGGGCTCGATGGCGTCATCGTCGACGCGGACGTAATGAGCGTGGTTGCCATCGACCCTTCAGACAAGCGGTTCTTCGACATGCGGGTCGCCGGTCCAGGTGCTCTCTTGGTCGCGAAGGTGCACAAGATCCAGGACCGCGTCGGCACAGCGCGAGCAACGGACAAGGATGCGCTCGACATTCTCCGACTTCTGCGAGGCACAGCGACTGGCGATCTCGCCAGCCGGATGAAGTCCATTCTCGACGACGACAACGCGGGTCCCATCGCGGAAGAAGCTGTCCAATTTCTCCGACACCAGTTCGCAAATCGAGCCGGAGAGGGAATCGCGATGGCCGTTCGAGCGGTTGGATCCCTCGCAGATGCTGAGGAGATCGCAGCATCCTGTGAGATGCTGGCGAATGACCTGCTTCGCGAGGTCTCGACATGAGGAGCCCGTGTGGTGCCAGCACTGGAACCACCTCCATCATGAGGTACGCGCGCGGGCGCGCGATCAAGCTACCCCCACGGGCGAGAGCTGTGGCCGATCCCGAGGTGTTGGATTCGCGATTGGAGAGGGTCGAGTCGCGGCTGCCGAACTGCGCGCCGCGGCCGCGACACTGTCCGCGGAGAGTGTCGTCCACGAGCTCTCCGCGATTCTGCCGCCGGAAGAGATCGCCGGCCTTTCGTTAGGGTTTCGGGTTACCGTCATGAAGATTGCTGAGCGGGTTGTATCGAAGTGATGGTTTGCGCAAGGGAATCCCCAAAGTGGGGCGCGCTCAGCCCACCCGCCTCTCCGGCAATCAGGGAGGGAAGTTCGGGGAAGCGGAACGGTCGCGCATGCCTGGCTGCGAATGACGGAGAATGGCTTTGAGTGCTCAGTCCCCTCCCCCCTCTTCCTCCTATTCTTCGGCGCCCACCCGTGACAATTCTGAAGTAGAACATCAGAAATATAGGCGGATAGGCCATTCAAACCGGGTTTTCGCCTTTCAGCAATTCCGCGATCGAGTTCATCGTGCCCCCCCCGCTCCTTCGCCGAGCCCCAGTGCCGAAACCACCGAGAGGATCAGCGCCACTACGGTCAGGGCCCGGGAGGGGTTCATCAGCCGATCGAAGAAGGGGAGCATCTTCAGGGGATCGGAGGAGCTTCGATCTAGAGCGCCCAGCTAGGTCCACAAGCCCAGGGGGAGGAAGCCAAACGCAAGGAATATGAACCAGCCGTTGGCCAGGTAGACCGGCAGGGTGTTGGAGAAGAGAAAGGCAATCGCGGGCGGTAGGGACGAAACGCAGCTAGCCCCGAAGTGCCTCGCGAGAAGCGAGCTGAAAAACACCGTAAGCGCCCACCGGTGACTTCGTGTCACAGCTGTTGGGGGTGGGTCGAAACCACGGGCATGGTGCTTCCTGTGCCGAGAACTGCGTTGTACGCGATCTGCGTCCGGTGGCCCCAAGGGTCACTCCCGGTTTTGGCCCGCAGCTTCGGGGCCGTCTTCGGCCGATCTTCAATCACGAAATCCCCTGGTGTAGGAAGCCATACGCCTGCGGTTTCGTTCAAGTCCGCTCGACCGAATCTGACCCAAATCTGCGCGCCAAACTCCGAAGTTCTCTCTTCGCGAAGCCGAGGCTGAGTGCCAAATCGGGAGTTACTTCCTCGCGGACCCTCGGTTCTTCCAGTGCCCTTGAGTCCGCGACCATGCTGATGAGCCAACGAGCCCCTCTGGCTTCACCCATTGCTCCACCCCCCGCCTATGCCCGTGTACGCCCCAACCTCCACACTAACCGGATTGGGGGCCGGAGGCTGGACGCCATGTAACCCATTGGACCCGAGCGAGTTGCAAGCTTTGCTGGTTGACTGGAGTACTCGAGATGAGCTACCGAAGCCGGCCGATCCAGATCCGGGAACGCAGGCAACGGCCTCGAGCGGGCCCGGGATCGCCGCATAACCTGCCGGTTTTCGCACCCAACCGAGCGACGCTATGTCGCACGACACACGTCCAAGAACGGACAAAGGAGACTACCAGATGAAAAAGCTCTTGATTCTCACCTTCGGCTGCTACCTGACCTTTGCGCCCGAAGCAAGCGCCTACACGATTCCGCTGGACGGGCTCGTGAGCCGGTGGCAGGCAGAGGGGAACGCTTTCGACTCGCACGGCCCCAACGACGGCACGCTCGTGGACGGGGCGACGTTCGCCGTCGGGATGATCGGCCAAGCCTTCAGCTTCAATGGAGTCGGCGCAAGAGTCCTCGTCCCATCGGATCCCACGCTCGACTTCACCGGGCTATGGGAGGGGTCGTTCCTGGCCTGGGTCAAGACGACCAGGGAGTACGATCCTGGGAACAGTGGGAAAGTCATCGAACAGCTGGGGGGGATTTGCAGCACCATCGACCTTGGCGTGGCACGGAAAACCGCCGTAATCGCGGTCGAGCCGACGGATTGCGACCCGATCTCGGCGCAGGGGTGGCACGACGTGAATGACGGGAAGTGGCATCTCATCGCCGGGGTGTTGACCGGCACGAGCTTGCAGTCGTACACCGATGGCGCGCTGCAGCGGGAGGCT
The DNA here is from genome assembly GCA_964520315.1 of uncultured Gemmatimonadota bacterium. GTDB lineage: Bacteria. The sequence continues at coordinate 333 of CAZFNT010000430.1, read as the reverse complement.
CCGTTTGCGGTACCCGTTGCCGAGACCAGTTCGATCACCCTCGGGGGCCAAGGCAGTGTCTTCGAGGGGCTCGCCGACGAGATCGCGATCTACGATCGTCCCCTCACGGGCGCCGAGATCCGCTCCATCTACGAGTCGGCCGGGGTCCCGTGCGACCTCTACGCCAGGATGTGGGAGTACCCGGACACCATCGGGCGAGGCGAAACGTTCTCGTTCACGGCATCCGCCTATAACGATTGCCTCGCTGCACACGACTTCGATGAGGCGGTGATGACGGTCACCGGTCCCGCGGGCCTCACCAAGCCCTTGTACGACGGCGCGCCGATCTCGGTG
>CAZFNT010000429.1:0-4142 GCA_964520315.1 uncultured Gemmatimonadota bacterium | reverse complement strand
TCCGATCTCGGGGCCCTCGTGACCAGCGTGGTGCGCTCCGAAGGGGGCAAGGTCGATGTGTCGGAGGCCGAAATCGTCGTGTCCGGGGGCCGCGGAATCAAGGGCCCCGAAAACTGGAGCCTGTTGGAGGATCTGGCCGATGCTCTCGGCGCGGCCGTGGGGGCATCTCGGGCCGTGGTGGATGCTGGGTGGGCTCCTCACGACATGCAGGTCGGCCAGACCGGCAAGGTCGTGTCTCCTGGGCTCTATGTGGCCGCAGGCATATCCGGAGCGATCCAGCATCTGGCGGGCATGAACTCGTCGAAGTGCATAGTCGCGATCAACAAGGACCCGGAAGCGCCGATCTTCAAGGTAGCCGACTACGGCGTAGTGGGCGACCTCTTCGAGGTGGTTCCCGCATTGACCGAGGCGATTCGAGAGCTGCGAGAGGCGTCGTAGCTCAGTTCAAGCTCGGTGGACCGTATACGACTGGCGCGAAGCGCATCGATTCGCGCCGGTCGCCGTCCTCCTCCGAGCAGATATCGCGAATCCGACGACAGCTATCGCACAGTGCCTCGTGCTTGGCGGCCCGCGCGGCGGAGATCCTGCGAGCCATGCGCAAGGCGCCGGCTACAATCGCCATTGCGATGATCGAAGGGAAGAAGGCGACCATTATCGCCCGATCCGCGGCCGTCGAAGGCCGGTTCGATCGAGAGAGGGTGCCCCTCGACATCGGCTCATCCCCTCTTTCGAAAGGGAGATAGGCCAAGGTCGCTCGATCCGCACGTGACGCGGTGGGATCCAGGTGAAAGAAATCGGCTCGGCGCGCGTGCATCAGGTTCTCCGCTGAGGCCTTGTTGGAGACCCGCGCTGGCGGTGCTTTTGCCGACTCGAACTTCCGGTCGATTCGCGGAATCCCCTTTCTTGTTCAATCGGCGTTTCTGGGAGCGGTCTCCAACGCTTTCGTTCATGCACCGCGATTGAGCACCGAATTGGAATAGCTAGCGCAATCCGGCTCAAAGTACGTTAGCCTCCCCTGGAATGAGTCCGCCTTGATGGGGTCATTACCTTGATGCCTCGCACCGCGTTGGAGATTCGCCATGATTGTGCATGCCGCTGTGCCAAAATACGCAGCCGATTGCGTGGAATGGCGCCGATCCGGGCAAAGGGGGCAAAAGGTGCCCGGCTTCCGCATCGCGACAACAACCATAAGTCCTTAGGAAAACAACGATTTGAATGCTGAATCCCGCAGCACGGTGATGGCACGCAAGTTGCCTATCAATTCCGCAACCGACATCGGCGCTCCACGGGGCGCTGGGGGAGTTAGTTCGTGAGATCGACCGTTCAGACGTCATCGAAGTGGACCGCTGCACTCATCGTGCTGCTCTCTCTCCTCTGGGGGAGGGGCGCCCACGCCGATGAGTATGTGATTCGTGGCGGAGACGGAATCTCCATCAAGGTCATGGATCACCCCGAGTTCTCTCTCGGTGGGCGAGTTCGGCCCGATGGCATGCTCAGCTATCCGCTTGTCGGCGATGTGTTCGTGCGGGGCTTCACGCCGCGGCAAGTCTCCGAAATCATCGCGGAGAAGATCAAGCCGTACGCCAGGGACGCGGTGGTGACGACCTATATCACCGGGTTCTTCAGGACGAACTTGTCGATCCAAGGTGCCGTGCTGGCACCGGGCGCGTACCCGCTCTTCGAGCCGATCTCGATCATCGATGCTCTCACCCTCGCGGGCGGGGCGATCGATCAAGAGGTCAAGCGCGTTCGTGTGTTCAAGAGCACGGGAGAGATCCGCAACATCTCACTCGAATCGGTCTGGAAGAGCGAGGGCGACATCCGAGAGAGAGAGGACTTGCTCCTCTATCCCAACGATGTGCTCTACGTCTATGAGAACTTCAAGTTCAAGTGGCATTACTTGACCAACAGCATGTATCTCCTGGCGACGAGCCTCTTCCTATACGATCGTTTCTCGGGATGAGATCCTTCGATGTTCAGCCGGTGTTTCGAGTTCGCTGCCGATTAGGCGGCGCCATTCCGATGAGGTAAATAAAATGGGTCCAGACAGACGAAGACTCCATGGTAGCAAGCAGATCGAGATCGACGGTCTGAACGACCCGTTGGATGCCGATGCGGGGATGTCAGATCTTCTCGGAGGCGGCGGTCGCGAGGCCGGCACTTTCGACATTCGCCACTACATGGCGATGGTGAGGCGGCGCTGGCGCCTCATTCTCGGTGTCTCCCTTCTCGGCTTGGCGATCGGTGGTTGGCGCGCGGTGTCGGAGCCGGAGTTCTTCCGCTCCCAGACCCGACTCCTGCTCGAGTCCGGCGGTGGGCTGGTCGTCATGAACCAGAAGCTCACCTATGTTCCGTCGCAATCGATGAACACCTTCGTCGAGATTCTCAGGACCGAGAACGTGTTGAAGAAGGTGCTCACACGGCTGAATCTCCCGATGTCGGCCGCGGAGTTGCGCTCTCACATCGAGTTCACGCCGCAGCATCAGACCAATATCTTGCAGATTGCGGTGACTCACCCTCAGCGGGAGCTCGCGCAGAGCATCTGTCGTGAGGTGGCGGCGGTTGCCGTCGACGAGGTGGATGCGATCTACAGCTCCTCTACCGGCGGCGCCTATCAGACGCTCGGCGAGCAGTTGGAGAAGACCAAGATCCAGCTGATGAAGGCCGAGGAGCGGATCAAGGACTTCGTTCGAAGCAAGGGCTATCGCAATCTGAAGAACGAGAACAGCGCCCGCCTGGGTCGTCTGTCCTCGCTCACGAATACCTACAACGACTCCCAGGTGAGCATTCGCGTAGCCGAGACCGGCCTCGATTACGAAGCGGCTCGCCTGGCGATGACCGATTCCCTCATCGTCAAAGAGGCGACCTACTCGACTCCGCTCCACGTGGAGATCATCAACCTCGAAACGGAGCTGGCGAAGCTCCTCACTAGCTACACCGAGGAGCACCCGAGGGTGCGCTCGCTGCGAAGGAGCGTCGACCGTCTCCGTTCCATGATGGAATCCAATACGGAACGGGGCGTGCGAGTCGAAACCAGAGCGGTCAACCCGATCCGCCAGGATCTGGTTCAAAAGCTCGCCCAAGGGCGCACTCAGGTCATGCGCGAGAAGGCGCGACAGAGCGAGGTCCGGCGCCTGATCAACGAGATCGAAGAGCGGCTGCGCACCGCCCCCGAGGACAACCTCGCGCTGGCGCGTCTCGAGCGAGAGAAGGCCGGTCTGGAGAACACCTACTTTTCGATGCTCCGCAAGTACGAAGAGGCTCGCATGGTGAAAGAGACCGCGCAGGGGAATCTCCAGATTCTCGAAGCGGCGGATATCTCTCAGTCGGTGCAGCCGAACATGATCCTCATGATGATCGCCGGCTACGTGATGGGTGGGCTCGTGGGTGGAGTCCTGGCACTCGTCATCGAGAACCTCGATCCGAGAGTCAAGTTCAACGCGCGAATCGAGCGGCAGGTCGGAACCCCGATCGTCGGCGTGATTCCGCGCTTCGGGCAAGACGAGCGCTACGTCGATTTCTCGAAGCCGCGCGCTCGAATCGCCGAGGCCTACAACATCGTCAGGGCCAACATCGAGTACTCCTTCCCCAAGCGCGACGCTTGGAGTCTGGTGATCACATCCGGATTCCAGGGTGAAGGAAAGACCTTGACCGCGGTCAACCTGGCGAGATCGATGGCGCTCGACGGCCGCAAGGTCGTGCTGATCGACGCAGATCTGCGCAGGACCTACTTGCACCAGATCTTCCTTCTGGAGCGCGACGGTGGGCTCTGCGAGTACCTCTCCGACGAGTTGACGGTAGACGAGGTCCTCAAAGACACCGAGATCGGTGGCTTCAAGGTGATCACGGCGGGACGCCAGCCGGTGAATCCCGCGCGTTTGCTCAACTCCGAGCGCTTCGATCAACTCCTGGAGCACCTGCGATCCAACGACTACTACGTGATCGTCGACTCTCCGGCCGTGCTGCCGATCGTCGACACCTCTTTGATCGCGTCGCGCGTCGATGGGCTTCTCCTCATTCTGAAGGAAGAGGCTACGCAGCGACACACGGCACAAAAGACGGTGGAACGTTTGCGCCGAGTCGGAGCCAATTTCGTCGGAGCACTCTTGAATAGCGCGTCCGAGAGCGGCTTCGGCTACTAC
>CAZFNT010000428.1:0-4147 GCA_964520315.1 uncultured Gemmatimonadota bacterium | reverse complement strand
TGGCGGAAACCCACGCACGCAGAAGGTGAGTTTACCCGCTGCGGTCGAGGTGCGAGGCCGCTAGCATGCTCGCCTCGCTGCTCCTTGGTTTTAGTCTGCTCGGGGCTACGCTCCTGAGTTCGGCTGAAGCCGCCGAATGTGAGACGGTCGCGCCGTTGCCCCAGGCGATTCAGGTCGCCTGGGTGTCGCCTGTGCGTCGGCGCGTGGGCGTTCGCGGCTACATCGAGGTGGTGCGGGTCTCGGATATACGCGCCTTCGCTGCGGAAAATGGCCGCGACCCCATTCGTCTTTTACAGGGGCTGGGCTTTCTGGGACCCAAGGGGCACCGTGGGTTTTGGCCTCGTGCTCGCCAATACAAGGTCACGTTTTTCGACATCGACAGCACCTGGCTGTGTCGCTCGGTCGTGGGTCAGGAGCCCACGGCGGTGGTCGGTGGGCTGGTGGTCTGCCCAAAGAGCCAGCTGAGTGGGGGGCGCTACTATACGGGTTGTGGGTACAGTCGAGACTCCAAAACCGATGCGCGAGGCCTGGATGTGTTTCGAATTCGTTGGCGCGACGCGGTGCGGAAGGGTTTCTGTGTGATGCCGCTTGAGCGGTTCATCGAGGGCGCTTAGAGCAGCGAGCGAGGATCGACGTCGATCGCGATGCGTACCCCTTTCTTTTGAGCCTTCTTGACGCCGGGACGTGCGGTCTTTTGCACCCACGACCGAAAGGCCGCGAACTGTCGACCTCGCAGAAGGATCTGGAAGCGATAGCGTCCCACCAGCTTGCCCATCGGCGCTGGAGCGGGTCCGAGCACGTCCAATATGCCATCCTCGGGGCTCGCTGCTCGGAGGGCTCTCGCCAACTCTAGCGCGGTGCGAGCGGTGGCTTCGCGGTTTACGCCGTCCAAGCGGATCATCACCAGCCGAGTGAACGGGGGATAGGCCAAGATCCGACGCTGGCGGGTCTCTTCGGCATGAAAGGCGTCGAAGTCGCCTAGGCAGCGAAACACATAGTGGGCGGGGTGGTGTGTTTGAAGGAACACTCGCGCGGTCTGCTGGCCTCGTCCAGCGCGCCCTGCAAGCTGGGTCGCGAGTCCGAAGGCGCGCTCTCCTGACCGGAAATCTGGGAGGGTGAGCAGGTGATCGATGCCCAAGATCGCCGCGACCCGTACGTTCGGGAAGTCGTGGCCCTTCGCGACCATTTGGGTGCCCACCAGGATGCGCGTTTCGCCGCTCCGGAAGGCGTCCAAGATCGCGTGGTGTGCGCCTCGCTTGGTCGTGACATCCGCGTCCATTCTCGCGACGCGGTGTCCGGGGAAGGTCGCCCGCATGATCTCTTCGACCTGCTCGAAGGGGACCGTTGCCGGGTCGATCCGATCGTGCACACCCCAGGCCAGCTCCACATCGAGAGACAGGACGAAGGTGGCGGCCGGTCGGTGGGACATCCCCTGATCGCTCCCGGGAGACGTCGGTCAGTCCCCGTACCCGTCATGGTGACCCCGATGCCAGCTCCAGGCGCTGCGAAGGACCGTGCCTAGATCTGAATGCTCCGGCACCCACCCCAGCTCGGCCCGCGCGAGATCGGAGGCCGCCACCAGTTCGGGCGGGTCGCCAGGGCGGCGAGGGCCCACCTCGACGGCGATCTTCCGCCCTGTGACCTCGCGAGCAGCCTCTATGACCTCCTTCACGGAATAGCCCTTGCCGACACCGAGGTTGTATGCACGGCTGGGGGCACCTCGATCGGAGAGCAGCGACTCCATCGCCAGGCGGTGGGCCGCGGCGAGATCGAGCACATGGATGTAGTCGCGAATGCAGGTTCCATCGGGCGTGGGGTAGTCGTCGCCATGGATGAATAGCTTCTCTCTGGTACCGAGCGCCGCCTCGAGCACGATCGGAATCAGATGAGTCTCGGGGTCGTGGTCTTCGCCCAGGTCGCCGTCGGCTCCACAGGCGTTGAAGTAGCGCAACGCGACGGCGCGAAGTCCCCAGGACTCTCCAGCCTTCCACAGCTCCCGCTCGAAGAGCAGCTTCGATTCGCCGTAGGGACTAGTGGGGAGCTGCGGCAGGCCTTCGTGGATCGGCATCTCCTGAGGCTCACCGTAGGTCGCGCAAGTCGAAGAGAAGAGGAAGGCGCGCACGCCATGGTCTCGGCAGACGTCGAGAAGCACCTTTCCCTTTTCGACGTTGTTCCGCATGTAGAGATCGGGTTGCTCGACCGACTCGCCGACCAGGGCGTAGGCCGCGAAGTGCATGACCGCGTCGATCGATCGCCCCTCGAAGGCCTGGTTCAGCTTGGCGCGCTCGCCCAGATCGCCTCTCACGAAGGGCGCGCGACGGTCGAGGGCGGACCGATGGCCGCGCTCCAGGCTGTCGTACACGACGACATCGTTCCCTTGGTCGATCAGGTTCTTGACGCAGATGCTTCCTATATATCCTGCGCCGCCGGTCACCAGGATGGTGGGCATGCGGATCCTCTCTGAATGGGTCGAATGCGAAGGGTCGCCGCAAGAACAATTGGGGATCTTGGCGCCGCGGATGGGATGCCAAGACGCCTACTTACTCTTGCGCGGACCCTATGGGCGGAAGATATCAGAAAGGGGAGGGCGAAGGGACCGATGCGACGCCGCTCGAAGCAGGTCGAGGCGAGGATCGCAAACACCATGCACATGAGGTCTTGGCGCGTTCTCCCCAAGCACTTCCCCAGAGTTCTCCCCAAGTTATCCACAGACTTCGGCCGTCAAGCAATTCGTTTCCATTTCGCAGAAGCTGTTTTGTTTCAATATGTTACAGATCATTGACCGACATGTTACGCATGAAGTCGCGTGGGCCTCGAAGCGAGTGTGGAAAACAGCCGGGGCCTCCTTCGGCGCCCATTGGAGCGGAGCGAACCGGTGAAGATGACGTCATGTGGGCAAGCAGAGAAGAAAAGGGCTGGCGACGTGGTTGGGCTGCGTCTATACTGCAGGATATCCGTGAAGACGGGGGCCCATCATGGACCGTACTATTGTGCCCGTTGTTCTGGGGGACCTGATGATCGGCCGAGCGAAATCAGGATTGAGAGTTCTTCGCGAAGATCGCGGAGCCGGGTACGTCGAGTACGTTTTGATCGTCTCGCTGGTGGCCATCGCGCTGGTCACGGCCACGCGCGCCTATCAAGAGAAGATCGAGATGATCTTCTCGCGGGCGGCCATCGAGATTCAGAACAACTTCCCCGGCACCGGGGGGAACTGACGCCGACCCTAAGCAACCCTTTCGACCAGGAGCGGTCGCTGGGGCGAGGGGTCGGAGTCGATGCTGAAGGCCGCCGCGGCGCGTGATCGTGCCGACTCCGCCCCGGCCGTGTCGCGGGCGTGGATTCGCAGAAGCGTTTCGCCCTGATCGACAGGGGCACCCGGTTTGACGCACAGGACCATGCCCACCGCTGGATCGATCTGGTCCCCCACGCTCTTGCGGCCTGCCCCCATATCTACCGCGAGCTCGCCCAGTGCTCGCCCGTCGATCTCATTGACGCGACCCGCCCGGGGCGCCGGAAGGTCCACGACCACCGGGCTGGTCGGTAGAAGGCCGCGATCGGTGGCGACGCGAGGATCGCCCCCCTGCGCTTCTACGAAGCCAGCGAAAGTCTTCAGCGCTTCGCCGGAATCGAGGACGCGGTTGATCGAGAGCTCGGCACCGGCACGGGATTCGGCGGCATCGGAGAGGAGCAGCATCTCGGCGCCGAGCGCCACGACCAACTCTCTGAGATCAGCCGGCCCGGCGCCCTGCAAGAGATCGATCGCCTCGGCGACCTCGAGGGCGTTGCCGATCGCCGCACCGAGTGGAGCATCCATGGCTGTGATCAGAGCCACCGAAGACCGGCCGGCGGCGCGGGTTACGTCGACGAGGGCACGGGCCAGCGCGCGGGCGTCGTCGAGCTGCTGCATGAAGGCGCCTCGCCCGACCTTGACGTCGTAGACGAGACCGGCCGGCCCCGCGGCAAGCTTCTTGCCGACTATGGAGCCGACGATCAAGGGCAGCGAGTCGACGGTCGCGGTGACATCGCGCAGGGCGTAGAGCACGCGGTCGGCGGGGGCCAGATCGCTGGTCTGTCCCACAATGGCGCAGCCGGCTCTGGCGACGACGCTGGTGAACTGGTCGACGCTCAGGTCGGAACGAAAGCCGGG
>CAZFNT010000427.1:0-4150 GCA_964520315.1 uncultured Gemmatimonadota bacterium | reverse complement strand
AATCCTCGAGAGATGGTCGACGAGCTCCACGGCCTCGATGTGCGAGTGCTCCTGTGGATCACCTCGATGATCAATGTCGACTCCCCGAACTACCAGTTCGCCTTCGACCGGGGTTACTACCTCAACGATGGTGCGACCGTGGAGTGGTGGAAGGGTGAGGGCAGCTTCATCGATTACACGAATCCCGAAGCGCTCGATTACTGGCACGGTCTGATGGACGGCGTTCTCGATCTGGGGATCGACGGCTGGAAGACCGACGGAACGGAGTTCTACACGATTCTCTTGGGTGTGCCGCGGGGGCATGGGGGCGTGCTCAGGCCGCGGATGTACGCCGATCTCTACTACCGCGATTTCTTCTACTACACCCGCGAGGCGCTCGGTAGAGACCGCATCATCATGTCGCGGCCGGTCGATTCGGTCGATGGAGTCTTCCACTGGTCGTTCAGCCCCCACGACGTGCTCATGGCGGGGTGGGTCGGTGATCAAGACCCGACCTTCAAGGGGCTTCGCGTGGCGCTCGGAAACCTCTTCCATTCCGCGTGGCGCAACTATGTGAACATCGGCTCCGATATCGGCGGCTTTCGCTCCGGCGATGGCGAGCCGGGACGTACGAAAGAGCTGCTGATCCGATGGGCGCAGATGGGTGCGTTGATGCCGCTGATGGAGAACGGGGGCAGCGGCGAGCACCGCCCCTGGATCTTCGATCAGGAAACGCTCGATATCTACCGCGACTATGTGTTGCTTCACCACTCCCTCGTGCCCTACCTGATGACCGAGGGGGCGCGGGCATGGGAGAAGGGGGACGGCGTTGTCGAGCCCCTCGCGGGCACGTGGAACTACCGCCTCGGCAAGGACCTCTTCGTCGCACCGATCGTGATGAAGAGCTCGAAGCGCTGGATCCGTTTTCCGCTTTTTGGGCATTGGATCGACTGGTGGACCGGAGAGCGGCACAAGGGGGGGGCGCTCATTCGTCGTGAGGTTCCTCTCGAAGAGATTCCGCTCTATCAACGAGAAGGATCGATCATTCCGCTGCACGCGGTCTCGAGGGTTCCCGGACTCGGCACTATCCCCGCCCCCCGAGATGCCCACGTGTTTCTGGTTGCGCGCCCCGGCGAGTCGGGCGTCGCGCGGATCAGGGAGTTCGAGGGCCCGGGCCGGATCGCCCGCTATGAGGCGACGGAGAGTGGCTGGGTCTTCACGGTCAGCCCGCACGATCAACCGGCTGTTTGGGCGTTGCGCGGGCTGGAACGAGACGCGCTGGTCATACGCGACGCAAACGACGAGCGCCGGTCGCGGATTGCGTGGCGCCGGCAAGGAGAGACGCTGTGGATCGACGCCCCCCCGGGAAGGGATGTTCGGGTTTGCGGAGCGATAACGAGGCGGTAAAAACCTGAGATCGGGGCCAAAGGGGGCTATGGTCACAGGCGCGGTAGTTTTTCACTCTGGGGGCACCGGCCTTGGACATGGGGCCGATCTGAATTCACAGCAAACTCTGCATTTGGAGACAAAGCAATGATAAAGGCGCGCATCATCGGCATGCTGACGCTCATGGGCACAACCCTTGCCGCGGCGAATACCGTTGCCATCACTGAGTTCCTCAACAACGCCGAGGGCGACGACACGGGCCGCGAGTTCGTGGAACTCTACAACTACGGCGGCTCCGGCGTGGATCTGACGGACTGGATGCTGCACGACGAGGACTCCGATTCTTACACGATCAGTGCCACCATCGGCGCCGGCGACTTCCTGATCCTGGTCGGTGGCGACAACAGCATCACGGGCGCCGCGAAGAAGGCTCTCTTCGAGACCGAGTGGTTGGGCGGGGTCCCCGACGCTCGCGTGATCGGGATGGATCAATCCTGGGCCTTCGCCAACGGCACCGACGAGATCTTGCTCTCCGATGACGACTCGACGGTCGTCTGGAATCTGGCCTACGCGAACGACGAGACCACCGGTCGGGCGACTTTCTTGACAGTCGATGACTATGCGGTGACCGATTTCGGCTCGAAGGCGGCCCCGGGCATCGATCGTGAAGGTTTCGACAACGGCTCCCCCGATTTCCTGGGTTATGAGAGCAACGATTCGGCTCTCGCCGAGGATCCCAACGCCTACGAGTCGACCGAGCTGAACTGGGGCAGCCCCTTCTTCATCGTCGACGACACTCCGCCGGCCGATCTGACTCTGGCCATCAGCGGCACCTGCCCCGGCTCCATGACGGTCGACGTGACGAACGCGACGCCGAACAGCACGATCGCCGTCCTTTACGCCGTGAACACGGGCAGTCTGCTGATTCCTGGGGGCAACCCCTGCGCCGGCACGGAGCTCGGTCTCGACACCACGACCAAGCTGTACTCGACAGAGACCACCGATGGCACCGGCAGCTTCACGGTCGGCGTGACCATTCCCGGTCCCGGCTGCGGGCTCTTTGTGCAGATCTTGGACGTGACGAGCTGCGAGACGAGCAACGTCGATCAGCTCTGATCCTTCTTTGGCGAATCGGCGGCCGCCGCTCTTGCGAAGCGCGTAGAGCGGCGGCCGCTTCGATTTGCGGGAGCTACTGCGTCAGCACACCGCGGTTCAACACCTTGAACTCGACACGGCGATTGCGCGCGCGCCCATCCTTGGTGCCGTTGTTCGCGATCGGCTTGGCCTCGCCGAAACCGGCCGTCTCCAACTGCTTTGCGTCGATGCCGGCGAAGCTCGTGGTGAGATAGTCGCGTACGGAATCGGCTCGGCTCTTCGAGAGCTTCTTGTTGAGGGCGGCGCCGCCTTGCGAATCGGTGTGGCCTGCGATCTCGATACGCAGCGCGGACCACTTCTCGAGCACTCTGCCGACCTCGTCGAGGCTCGGGAACGACTCCGGCTTCAGAATCGCCTTGCCGCTCTCGAAGAAGATCGAGTCGAGGCGGATCATGCCGGTGTCGAGCATCTCCCGCTCCACTTCGGTGACCTCGCAGCCCTTGGAGTCGATCTCGACACCGCGCTTGGTGCGCGGGCAGCGATCGATGCCATCATGAACTCCGTCGCCATCGGTGTCTTTGGTGCAGCCCTTGGAGTCGACCGGCACGCTGATCGGCGTGTTGTTGCAACGGTCCAATCCGTCGTAGACGCCGTCACCGTCGCTGTCGATCGGGCAACCGCGCGCATCGGTCTTCGCTCTGGGTGACGTTCCGGGACAGCGGTCGAGCCCGTCGTAGACGCCGTCGCCGTCGGTATCGCTCGGGCAGCCCCGGGAATCGACGATCGCACCGAGAGGGGTTCCGGCGCATTCGTCCTTCTTGTCGACGACGCCGTCGCCGTCGGTGTCTGTGTCGCTGGCACGGAAGCTGAGCTGCAGCCCCGCGGTGAGGAGCAGATTCCCGTGGGTCTCGTCTTTGACCGAGGCGTCGACCAGGGTTTGATCCAGCTTCGCCAGCACATCACGGCCGTCCAAACGCAGGTCCCAACGGAAGCCGTCGCCCTCGGCCAGGCGGATGCGAACTCCGCCGCCCAACTCGAAACCATCGAAATCGTGGCCGCCCCCGCCGATGCGCCACTCGGTTCTGGCGTAGCCGCCGGCGAGATAGGGCTCGATGAACCCGCCGGGGATCGGATTGAGGATGAGGTCCGCCCCGATGTGGTCGAAGCGCACCTCTCCATCAGCGACAGGGCCCGAGGGGGCACTCATCGAGTGGAACATGCCTTCGAGCTGAAAGTACGAGCCGATCTTGTAGCCGATTCGCCCGCCGACCAGCAGATCGTCGTCGACATCGATGTCGTCATCGAGCAGGGTCGAGCCGGCCATCAGCGAGAAGGTCCATCCTGAGCCGGACGCGTCGGCGAGCGCCTGCGATGCGAGCAGCGTCGAGAGCGCGGCTCCTACGATGATCAAGGGTCTCATAGAGGTCTCCGAGATCGATTGGATACCCACCTACCCGCGCGGGAGACTAGCCCACGCGGGCCCGGATTCGCTACCGCGCGTCGCTCTTGCGCATGAGCGCTCCGAAGAGCGTGTCGCTGTCCCACTCGTGGGCGCCCATGAGGCGCTGTCGCTCCAAGATGAAGGTGGGATGGTCGCGAAGAAAGGCGGCGATCACGTTCTCGTCTTCGGCGACCGCGACGCCGAATTCCGCGCCGAGCTCGGGGCCGCGCTGGAGCGCCTGGCGCCCCT
>CAZFNT010000426.1:0-4159 GCA_964520315.1 uncultured Gemmatimonadota bacterium | reverse complement strand
ACCCGCACCACCGCCACCGCAGGCCGAATCGGAGCACGATCCGCCGAAGCTATGGACGGATTCGTCGCTCCCCACTTCCAAGATCCGCTCGATCTCGAAGTCATCGAGGCGTACGGCGGTCTCCGTTCCGACCGCGAGGATCGAGAGATCATCCATGACGATATCGCCGCTCAAGGTGATCTCCGAATCGGCGAGCGCAATGCCGAACTGAATCACCGACTCGCCGTCGAGTAGGACCGAACACTCGTACGATTGCTCCGCAACCGTCTCTTCATCGTCATCGGTCACGGTGTAGAGGAAGAGAGCAGGCACGATTGTACGTACGGTGAGCGGCAACAGCTCCACCTCGTCGGGGGCCGACGCATCAGCAATGGCGAAATCTCCATTGGCAGTTGCCAAGGCCGATGCGCACGCCGAGCACTCCTCTCCTTCGGCCTTTGCTTTAGCCTTCAATGTCGCCCAAGGTTTCTGTTGGCGGACCTTCAAGGCCGCGCGGGCTCTGGATTTGCCGAACGCATCTCCCATTGATGCCTTCGATTTGCAGCTGGCTCGTTTCGGACCGGAATCGGCGGCGGGATCGCTGCTCTCGCCGTTGTCACAGCCCGCGTGCGCCATCGTAATCGCCGAACAACCCGTATCCGCCGCAACCAGCGGCGCCTCCAATAGAAACGCTGCTACCATCAGTGTGAGTGGAACTAGAGCTCTCATCGCCATCCTCGATTCGTCAACGGAAAGTGTACCGCCCACGGTTGCGTCGATCGTTTCAACGCTCCTTGGACGCTGTTTCCGCTCCGATGGCGTCGCGGCTCGCTGCGTTACACCTCAGACCAACCCACGTCTCCCTCCTCAGGTCCCGTCCCCCCGGCCAGACTCACGGCGACTCCCGCCACGGCCGAGAGCAAGAAGGCGGGCACGAGCTCTTCCAGCGCGCCCAGCACCGGACCCACTACCGGGAGCGATGGCGCGACGAATTTGAAAAAGGGCACCGAAACGAATCCAATCACCATCGCCACCAACGCGCCGCGCGCTGTGAATCGATCCCAATAGAGCGAGAGAATGATCGTCGGGCAGAATGTCGCCGCGATTCCCGACCAGCCGAAAATGACGAACCAGAAGATGGTGCGATCCGGTGTCGCAACGGCAACGCAGAGCGAGAGGGCGAGAGCGAGGGCGGCGAGCAAGAGTGTCGCGATGCGGCTCGTGGCTACCAGATCTTCATCGGCGAGGCTCGGGTGCAAGACCTTCTGGTACCAATCCCTCACAGCGGCGCTCGCCGCCAGCACCAGAAGTGAATCGGCTGTCGACATAATCGCGGCGAGCACGATCGCGATGTAGAGGCCGACCGCGAAACCCGGCATCAGATTGGCGACCAGATCGGGCAGCGCCGCCTCGCCCGAGACGCCGAGGATATGACGCGCAAGTAGTCCGATCACGACCGCGCCGGAATCGGCCAGGGCCGTCCAGATCAGAGCAACCATCGCACCTCGCCCGATCTCGTCTTCCGAGCGCAGCGCGAGAAAGCGCACGAAGATCTGTGGCGAGCCCAAGAAGCCGATCCCGATACACAATAACGCGACGATTCCAGCGATGCCGACGATGCCGCTCCCACTCGGAGGCGCGAAGCTGAGCAGGGCGGGATCGCGGGCACGCAGTCCTTCGAGCAATGGCTCGATGCCGCCGATAGCGATCAGTCCGACTACCGGCAGGATCACCAATCCAAGGAACATCATCATCCCCTGGAAGACGTCGGACCAGACCACGGCGAGAAATCCTCCGCCCGCGGTGTAGAGAAGCACCACGGCGAACCCGACGATCGCTCCCACGAAGTAGTTCCAACCCAGGAACTTCTCGAAGGCCTGGCCCGTGGCGTCGATCTGGGCGCTCACATAGATCGTCACGAAGACCACCAGCGCCGCCGCGGCCACGATCCGCAGGGCATGGGAGCGGTCGCCGAAGCGCGACTCCAGGTAGTCCGGCACCGTTACCGAATCGTAGCGATCGGTCAACCGCTTGAAGCGGCGAGCGAGCAGGAGCCACGCGCCCGCAACGCCTAGGATCTCTCCCGCGACGACCCAGAACGCGCGCACGCCGATCGCCGCCCCCATGCCGGTCAGCCCGAGGAGCAGCCAGGCCGATTCCCCCGTGGCGCGAGCTGAGAAGGCGACCGACCAGAAACCGAGGCGTTTCCCCCCCACCACGTAGTCGCGAATGTCGTGCATGCGTCTCGACGCCGCCCAGCCGATCACCAGCAGCACACTGAGGTAGATCCCGAGCCCGATCATCTTCACGCTCATGTCGTCGGTCATGCGCACCTTTCGTCGTGGAAGTCCAGGTGAGAGGCTATCGACATCGCCCACCCTCTCCAACCCCCAGGACATCCTAAGGGCCTGGAAATGTACAAGCGTGTCAGATCGCGCCCTCATGGAGTGGTATCGGCGCTCCGAGACGGCCTGGCCAAGTCTGGGCAACGCGCATGACGAGCGATTCCGCCGGATGTGGCGGTTCTACCTTCTCATGTCGGCCGGAACGTCTAGAGCGAGGGGACTTCAGCTCCACCAACTCGTGCTGAGCCGGCAGAACGCGCCGCAGCCGGCCTTCGCGCGATCGAGTTGATCAGACGCGATGTTCAGCCAGAGGTTGGTCTCAGCTGCCATACGGCCAGATCTTGCGCCCGCGGGTTCGAGATAAACTCCTTGGTGCGGGCGATCTGACGAAGTTCGGATAGCGCCAGAGTCCCGGCCGGTCTCCGCGTGAGCGGTGTGAAGATCTCGAGCGTGGTCGCGGGCTCGTCGCTCTTGGTGGTTCTTCGTCCTACGAAATACTCGACGCCGGCTTGGTGCAGAAACTCCTCCGCTCCTTTGGCCGCCAGCTCTTCATCGTAGCGATAGCTGGAGATCAGTCCGTCGAGTGAGAGAATGCGCAGATCGGAGTAGTAGGCCAGCATGCCCGGCCCGTCATACACCAAGACCCCACTGCCATCGGGCAGATTTCCGTCCAGCCACTCGGCTAGCTCGATCAACCAGCGCGTTCCGGACGTCCGCTCCGTCAGTGCGAATGCGTTGCGCGCACCGATCGCTTCCGGGTTCCAGTAGCGGAACCAGGCCCGCCCAACACCCCCAAATGCCATGGCGGAAACCGTCGCGAGCACGAGCGGCCGGTGCAGTGCCCCCACGCGGAGTCTGGTCATCGCTGGTGCCAGACGATCCGCGATCCATGCCCCCAGCAGAGCCAGATTCAGCACGCCGCCGACGTGGTACCAGGACCAGGTGGACAGGCCATGGGTGAAGAGCACGAGATAGGCGGCATGGAGGATCACTCCCAAGCTCAGGGCTCTGAGTGCCGGCCCAATGGGAACACGTCGCTCCCAGAAGGTCGCCAGCAGAGCGCCCGCGGCCCCGACCGTGACCACGCGACCCAGCATTCCCAAGTGTCCCCAGTCCAGCTCCGGATGAGGAAAACGACTCTTGATGGCTCCACTGATCGGCATCAAGTGGCCGTGACCCGCCAGATTCGACAGCAAATAGGGCAGCACGAGCACAACACAAGGGAGCGACACAGTAACGACCCAGCGTCCCCATCCGCCGCGGTTTCTTCGCTGAACCAGCGCAACCAGGAACATGGTTCCGGCGAAGAAGACGTTGTCCAGTCGCGCCAATACGGCCACGCCGACTAACGCACCGGCGAAGGCCCAATCCCGGCTGCGCTCATCGCGCAACGCCTTCAAGAAGAAGTAGAGCGCCCACACGAGCGCGAGCCCGTTCAGGTGCGCCTCCGACCCGTACATTCCAGTCAGGAAATAGGCGCCGATCAGCGGAAGCGCCACGTACCAGTGCCGAAGGGACGCAGCTTGGGCTATGCGCCGAATCCCGAGCGCGATGCCCGCGGCCATGAACGCCTGAATTGCGAAGACTACGTGCAGCGCCAGCGCCTTGTCCCCTCCGGCCAAGAACATCGCCGCCACGCAAAACACCCTCCACAGAGGATGGTACCCGTTGGTCGGCGTGATGGTGTTGAAAGTGCTGCCATCACCGGCGTGAATATGATGAGCGACCTGGAGATAGAAATAGGAATCGTCCGCCGGGAAATTGGCATGAAGAGGACTCCGTCTTCAGTGCCGGCTCCGCCCCCTCGAGCTCGCTCTTGGGCGCACGCCGGCTTT
>CAZFNT010000425.1:1182-4163 GCA_964520315.1 uncultured Gemmatimonadota bacterium | reverse complement strand
GGCGGTGTAGTGGTTCACCATCGAATCCATGTTGCCCGCGCTCACCGCGAAGAAGAGGCGCGGTCGGCCGAGCGAACGAAAGGCGTCGACGCTACGCCAATCGGGCTG
This sequence comes from uncultured Gemmatimonadota bacterium, assembly GCA_964520315.1. Classification (GTDB taxonomy): domain Bacteria. The sequence continues at coordinate 4,055 of CAZFNT010000425.1, read as the reverse complement.
ACTCAGGATCGCGACACGGAAGCCCTCGGCTTCGAGAACCCGCCCGAGCACCGCCATGGCGAATGCCGGGTGGTCCACATAGGCGTCGCCAGTGACAAATACGACGTCGGGCGCCTTCCAGCCATGAGCGCCGAGCTCCGACGCGGTCATCGGTAGGAATCGCAAGGGGCTCAATCGCTGCCCTCCCGTGCATCACCCGCTCCTTCCGCTCCCTCGAGCGGCTCGATTCTGCACGAGACCGATGCCGATCCGAGCACTCGATGGAGCTCGCCGTCGACCTGATGCACCTTTCCGTGTCCATAGGGGTGATTCGTGTCGGCCGGCTGCTCGGCTGAGTAGACAGCGAAGAGCGCGGCCAGGAGATCGCCTTCTCGATTCACTTCGGGTGGGGGCATGCCGCCTTGTGAATGTAGAATCGCGACCTCCGAGTCCTCCCCCCCCACACGTTACAGAAAACCGGCCGCGCCGGCCACGTCCGAACCGGAGGTTCCGATGTCCGAACTTCGATCTCTGCTGCGCGAGTATTGGGAGCGCGTCTTGCACGACCACCCCACTCTCGCTACTCAACTGGGCGACCGGCGCTTCGAAGACCGACTCACCGACTGCTCCGAAGAGGCCCGCGCCGAGAGGCTGGACTTCGAGAAACACTGCCTGCGACGCGCCCGCGATGTCGAGCCGGAAACACTCTCGGAAGGCGATCGTGTCGAGCGCGAGATCTTCATCGAGTTGATCGACACGGGCCTGCGGTCCGAAGAGCTGGAGACACATCTGATCCCCATGACGCAGCTCTTCGGTCCTCATCTCGACCTGCTGCAGTTGACGGCGATCCACCCGACCGAGGACCGCGCCGGATTGGAGTCGTACGTCGAGCGACTGCGCTCATTCCCGAAGCAGGTAGACCAGATCATCGAGCTGATGAGGCTCGGGCTGGAGAAGGGGATGGTCGGAGCGAAGGTGAACTTCTCCGCGATTCTGGAGCAGGTTCGCGCCCAGTCGAGTCCGGAGTCCTCTCCCCTTCTACGGCCCTTCGAAGGCCGCGACGATCGAATCGACGGAATGACGACTCTCGCTTCAGCCGCGGAAGGCGCTCTGCGCGAAGCGGTGGCACCGGCCTATGCAAAGCTGGCGGAGTTCATCGAGAGGGCGTATCTGCCCCGCTGCCGCGAAGTGGTCGGCGTCCACGCCCTGCCCCGAGGTGAGGAGATCTACAGGCGACTCACGGCGCGCTGCACTACGACCGAGCTCTCACCCGAAGAGATCCACCGGATCGGACTGGACGAGGTAGCTCGGATTCAGGGCGAAATGGAGAGCGTCATCGATAGGGTCGGGTTCACGGGCGGACTGAAAGCGTTCACGGAGCACTTGCGCGGCCGCCCCGAGCTCCACTGCGAGTCGGCCGATGCGGTGCTCGAGGGCTTCCGTTCAGTGCTGGACGCTGTTCGTGAGAAGCTGCCGCTGCTCTTCGGTCACCTGCCTCAGGCTGGATTCGAAGTCTGGCCGATCGAGGACTATCGTGCCGCCAACGCACCCGACGCCTACTACATGCCGCCGGCGGGGGAGCGCCCGGGCGTGTTCTACGCCAACACCTACGAGCCACGCTCGCGGCCTCGCTACACCATGGAGGCGCTGGCCTATCACGAGGCGGTGCCGGGTCACCATCTGCAGATCGCCGTGGCCCAGGAGATCGAGGGGCTGCCCGAGTTTCGTAAGTACGGCGTCTTCACGGCCTATGTCGAAGGCTGGGCGCTCTACTCCGAGCGGTTGCCGCGTGAGGTTGGCTTCTACCAGGATCTCTACTCCGAATTCGGGCGGCTCACGATGGAGATTTGGCGAGCGGCACGCCTGGTGGTCGACACCGGTCTTCATCACAAGGGCTGGACCCACGAGCAAGCGGTCGAGTACCTGGTCGGCGAGACCGCCCTCTCTCGCCACAACGTCGTGGCCGAGGTCGATCGCTACATCTGCATGCCCGGCCAGGCCCTCGCCTACAAGATCGGTGAGCTCAGGATCTCGGAGATCCGCCGCCGGGCGGAGGCCGCCGCCATCGACTTCGACCTGCGCGGTTTCCACGACCGCCTATTGGCTCTCGGCGGCGCTCCCCTCGATGTGTTGGAGACTTGGATGAACCAGTGGATCGAGCGAGACAGCGGGGGGCACTGAGACGAAAAAAGGCGGCCGGCCTCTGAATCAGGCCGGCCGCCGGTACCGCTCCCCGGGGGGGACGATTCCTGTTTCTCGGTCGGTCCTCAGCAGTCGTCGGAAACCGTCACGCCGGCGCCGCAGGTGCTGATGTGGTCGCCCTCGATGATCGTGACATCGAGGTCGTAGTCGCCTCGGGCGAGGTCTTCGGGGACTCTGAGGTCGAAGGTCTTGCACCTCTCGATCGGAGGCAGCAGGAGAGCGGTCTCCTCGATCAGGAACTCCGCGCCCTCGGGGGCGTGGGCGATCAGCGAAGCCAGGATCTCGACCGGCCGATCGCAGGAGTTGGTGACGCAGACCTCGATCTCGAGCTGCCCGCCGGGAGCGACACAGTCCGAACCGACGGCGATGTCACAGGACACACACTGGGCCTGCGCTGTGAACGAGAAGGCGGTAGCCACTAGAGCGGAAACGATGGAACGGAACATTGGGTTCTCCTGATAGTCCATCGATCGCGGGACCGGCGCTTCGGCGCGGCCGATCGCCGCGCCCTCGCAACGGCTCCCGATCGAAGGGTGAGTTCACCCGGACCTCTCGACGACCTCTCCGATCGGAGGAGTCGGCGAGAGATTCGGGTCCCGACGAACCTCTCACCCGATGCAAAGGGGTGAAGTGAATTGAAGGGTCCGGGTGAGAGGTCGGGGCCGAGCCCGGCGGAGTGAATCTCCACCGGA
>CAZFNT010000425.1:0-1172 GCA_964520315.1 uncultured Gemmatimonadota bacterium | reverse complement strand
GGAGGCTTGCTACACAGCTAGCGCAGTACTCGTGCCGAATCTCGAGCGATCCACGACGCCGATTTTGGCTCCAGGATCAGCGGGGGACGGAATCGGTGGGCGAATCAACGCAGAAGTTCACAATATCGTGAACTCCTTGGCGCGGCGGAGACTGGTCGTTGGTGCGGATGATGAACTCTTCCCACTCCGAGCCGGCCGACTGCACGCCGCGCCCGAACGCCGCCTGGTAACCGTAACGACCATCGGGCAAGACGTCCGGCACCTCGACCTCCGCCTCGAGCTCCAGCTCGAAGTTCGGAGGGATCGTCACCTGCTCCGGCAGCTCCGGGATCTCGATCGGAATGACGAAGTCTCGGGGGACCTCCAGCGCTCTCCAGAGAGAGATCACCTGTGGTTGGCTGGTGCGATTCAGCACCGATTCGCCGATCGTCAGCACTTCTCCCGGCTCGAAGGGACCCTCCGGAAGGAAGACATGAATGACGACCGGAGACGAGGAGTTCTGGCCTTCCGGCGTGCCGTAGCGCTCGGGCGGGGTGCTGGGCGCGAAGTTCCCGTCCTGCCCGTCGAGGGGAGCCACGAGTCGCTCCAGAGTGGAGCCGTCGCCGTCACCGCCGGGCGCCGGGTGGAAGCCGGTCGAATCGGCAACCTCTCCGTCACCGTCGTGCAGCACGAGATCGAAGTCGGGGCCACCGAACCCCAGATCCGCGCCGGCCAGATCGATGATCGTCTCGACGACCTGGTAGCCGTGCTGCTCGTTGTAGAACGCGCTGAAGAAATCCCCGTCCTGATCGGGATCGGATAGGTCCTGCCTGGCAACGATCGCGTAGTCGTGTGCGCCGATTTCACCGGTCAGCGGAACGTCTCCCAGCGACCAGCCGCTCAGATCGATCGGGGTGGTGGTGGTGTTGTAAAGCTCGATCCACTGATAGTCGTCGTCGTCTCCGAGCGAGTCGGCGGGGTTGTACATGATCTCGTTGATGACGATCGTGAGGGCGTCGCCGTCGTCGCTCGGGGAGCCCGCCAGCGGATCGGCTGCCGCAGCCATTCCGATACAGGCCGAGATCGTGAATACGGAGTTGCGCATCGCTCTCATCGCTTGCCTCCCGGGGGACGTCGATCAGGGGCCTTCAGATCGTACTTCTCGATCCGATAGCAGACCTGGCGGTGCGTCA
>CAZFNT010000424.1:0-4163 GCA_964520315.1 uncultured Gemmatimonadota bacterium | reverse complement strand
CTTCTGAATCTCGGGGACTGGATGGGCCGGCATTGGGATTCTGGGCATAAAGCGGGCTAGGGGCCCGCGACGCCGGTTCCGGCTACGCATCTCGACCGCGATCGGCGGAGACGATGGGACCCCTCGTACGGAACATCGGGTCAGCGCGCGATCGGCTTGACCTTTTGGGCGGTATCGATACGGGCGCTGGGGATTCCGGCTACTTCAGCAGAAGCACCCGCGCGGTCACGCGCTCGCGGCCGGAGCGAATCTCGACGGCATAGACGCCGGAGGGAAGCGGCTTGCTCGCGTTATCGCGACCGTCCCAAGAGAATGCGTGGTCTCCCGCCGGCAAGGAGCCCTCGTGCAGGGTGCGGATCCGCTTGCCGTCGAGGGCGTAGATCGTCAGTCGCACCTGTCCGCCGGTCGCGAGATGAAAGCGTACCCGCGCCCGCGGGTTCATCGGATTCGGGGCGATCGGATCGAGTCTCAGCCCCGCCGCCGGAGCGGGCGCGGAGGGCTTGAGCGCGCCCGCGCCACCAGATCGAATGCGAACCAGGCGCGGCGGATCGGCACGGCGGGGTCTCGCGGTCCAACGTCGGGTCGATCCGGCGTCGAGAACCAGCAGCTCCCCGCCGGGCTCCTGCGCCAGGCAGCCGGCCGACGCCAGGTTGCCGAAGTTCCAGGCAAGCTCCTCGACGTCGCCGGCGGCAGTGATGCGCAGCACGCGCTCCCCGACCACATCTGCCACGAGCGCGTCACCGCCGAACTCGCCATTCGCGTCGCGCAGCAGCGCCGACGCCCCGTCGAGCTCGCCGCTCGCCTCCGCCCCCGCGACCGTTGTCACCCTTCCCTCCGCGTCCACCGCCGCGAGCCGCCCTCGACCGTCGAGCGCATCGTACCAGTCGGTCATCGCGGCATCGGTCACGAGCCAGTCCCCCGGAAAGTCGCCTCCGCTCGCCGCCACCCCGCGCACTGCGGCCACTCCACTCGCCAGCGCCAGCTTTCCACCGGGTGAGAGCCGCCAGAGCGTGTTGTCCTCCGGGCGCGCACTCACCACGTCTTCTCCGGCCACCGCCAAGGGCAAGTCGCCTGCCGGCGGCTCGTTCCACCCGCTCACCAGCGTCACATCGCCGACCGAGTCCACTCGCGCAAGACCATCACCCACCGCCGCCAGAAGGCCTCCGCCGAATACGGCCGCCGAGTCCCAAGCCAGCGCCGACACATGGGCGAGGAGCGGGCTCTGCGCGATCGTGCCGAGTGAAGCTCCGGTTCCGTCGAAAGCCTCTATCCGACCCGAGTCAGCGACATAGATTTTGTCCTCCCCCCACGGTCCACCGGCCACTACCGCGGTTGGCGCATCGAAACCTCCCAAGACCACATGCTCGGCCGAAAAGCCCGGAGCCAGCAACACGTCGTTCGCCGGATCGAAGGATCTCTCCGCGGCCTTGAACTCCGTCGTCACCGCGAATCCGAGCGCCAGATCGTCCGACGCCCGCGCTGACGCGTCGATCTCGCAACGGTAATCCCAACCTCGGCTCAGAGCTTGCGCGGGGCGCAGCAGAACGCAGTTTGGCGCCGGCCACTCGAAGACACCCTCGACCGCCGGCGAAATCGTGATCGCCGCCTCGACCGATGCTCTATCCATTGCCCGATCGAATACCCACTCGAGAGGCGCCCAGGGATCGATGCCGCGATCGTCGTGATCCGGCGCGACCGCCGCCAACCAGGGTGCCATCGACGACACATCTTCGGTCGAAACCAGCACTCTGGCGCCGTTTGCGGGCACTTGCACTCGAAGCGATCCGGCACCGTCGGTCGTATCGATCACCGCGCCCGCCCGCAGCAGGTCGGAGACCGGCCACCCGGAACCCCAGCCGGTCGCGAGAGCGCCGGTGGTGCGCGACGTGGCGGCGGTATTCAGCACCACGAGCACCTCTTCGGCGCCGAAGGTACGCCGAAACGCAAACACTCCCCTGCCACCCCCGGACTGCTCGAGAACGAAAGTGTCGCCTATCCGCAACGCCCTTCGCATTCCGCGGATCTTGGCGAGGCGGCGAATCCAACGGTAGAGATCGGAGGCGGGATCGAAGTTGTCGCCATCAGAAGGGCCCGATTCGTACCTACCGTCAAACATATCCTCACGGTTGGCCGGGTCGCTTCGACCGTCGAAACCCTGTTCCGTGCCGTAGTAGATTGCGGGAATGCCTCGCGCGGTGAGCAAGAAAGCCAGAGCGGTCCGCAGCCGCGAAGTGTCGCCATCTGCTCGATCGGACGACAGAAAGCGGGGCTGATCGTGGTTGTCAAGAAAGGTGACGAGGCGCTCCCGAGCGTCTGGGTCGTATGACGAGAGCGCGTTCCACCGGGAGCTGATTCTCGAAGTCGGTTGCCCCCACACGAACACATCCTGACAAGTGTAGTACATCGGATAAGCGAGCACGGAGTCGAGCGCGTAGGGACCGCCCGAGCGGGTGCCGGTGTAGCTTCCGCACTTGGAGTCGGATCCGTCGAACACCTCTCCGAAGAGAAGGAAGTTCTGTTTTCCGGCCAATGCCGCTCGTTCGCGAATCGCCGCCGGCCAGGTCTGCCAGAACTCCATATCCACATGCTTTACCGTGTCGATGCGAAACCCATCCGCGCCGGTATCGTCGATCAGCCATGCGTGCGCTTCGACCAGAGCCGAACGAACCTCGCCCTCTTCGGTTCGCAGATCGTCGAGCCCCGAGAGCTCGCCCAGGATCTGCTCGGGATCGGCGTAGTTCCCGATCTCGCCGTTGTTGTGCAGCCAGTCGAGCCGGTCGAAAGGAGGCGCCGGCAACACATCTTGACGGCTCCACTGCAACACGTATTCCGAGGGGTTCTGAAACTGCGGCCACCCCGGCGAGAGGCTGGTGGAGAGATCGCCGAGGTGGTTCGTCACCACGTCGAGTACAACGAAGATGCCGGCTTCATGGGCGTCGTCGACCAGCGCTCGCAAATCGTCGATTCCACCCATCTGCGCCGAGATCGTGTGGAAATCGATCGCGTGGTAACCGTGGTACTTGCCGTACGCGTTGAGCGGGACCGGACTGATCCAGATCGCGTTGGCTCCGAGGCCGGCGATATAGGGCAGGCGCCGCCGAATCCCCTCGAAGTCCCCACCGTTCACACCCCAACCGCTGTAGGGAAGATAGACCCCCTCGGCATCGTTGTTCGAGGGGTCGCCGTCGTCGAAACGATCGGTGACGATCTGGTAGATCACCAGGTCGCGCCACTCTTGCGGGACTTGAGCAGCCGCATGGTGATCGGGAGTGAGAGCTGCGCAGGTGGCGATGATCGGGGCGACGCGCGGCGAGAGCCGTGACATGGGGAAGGTCATTCCACGAACTCGATCTCTCCGTCCACGCGCTCGACCCTCACCAAATGGTGGGGCTGCGTGAGCACCGTCAGCATCATTCCCGAAGGATCGGGTGCCTCGGGTCTGTAGCTCACCAACAGGCCACCACGCGCTAGCCGGATCCGGTCGATCGTCACCGCGTGGCCGCCCGATGGCTTGGTTCCGGCAAAAACGCCGACCAGCATCTCGCGTGAGAAATCGACCTCGGGACGTGGCGGTGGTGGCTCCATGATCGCGCCGTGCTCTCGCCAGAAGGCGTCGAGCTCCACGGCCTCCTTCAAAACGACGAAGCGCTCCCCGGTGATGCCGCTGTGAGAGCCCTTTGCCGCTGTCTCGAACCTGAGCTCGACGGGGCCTGAAGGCGGAGGCGCCGAGCCGTACGTCAGGCAGCCCGCCAGAAGGGTCGCGAGGGGGGCGATGATCGATCGCATCGGTTCACCTTTCGATGTGTGGGCACTTCTCTTATTCTCCCGCGGAATCTACTTCATCGCCTTCCCCACAGGAGATTGTCGCTCATGACCAGCATCGAATCCATACACGCGAGAGAGATCCTCGATTCTCGAGGGAATCCTACGATCGAGGTCGAGGCATTCCTTCTCGACGGCTCCCAGGGGCGAGCCGCGGTTCCTTCCGGTGCATCGACCGGGGAGCACGAGGCGGTCGAGCTGCGCGACGGTGACGCGAGCCGCTACCTCGGCAAGGGCGTGCGCAACGCGGTCGACAATGTGAACGAGAAGATCGCCTATGAGCTGGCCGGTGAGGAAGCGCTCGACCAGGTGGCGATCGACCGTTTCCTCTGTGCGCTCGA
>CAZFNT010000423.1:0-4170 GCA_964520315.1 uncultured Gemmatimonadota bacterium | reverse complement strand
GGCCGAGAATGCGATTGAAGAGGGTCGACTTGCCGACGTTGGGGCGTCCCACGACCGCGACGATGGGGTTTGGGGACAGCCCCGCGCTCTCGATTGGAGCGTCCGGGTCGATCTCTGGGCGCGGCTGGTCGTCAGACATACTTGCGTTCTCTAATGCTCGGTTCCCAGCGATGGAGTCAGGCCCGCTTCGCGTTCAGCTCACGCCGTTCGATCCGCTGGTCCTCGACAATCGTCAGCGCGCCCGCGAGCAGCCCCGGCTCGAAACGGTCGAGCAGGCGCACGACGGCCGCTTCGAGCGTAGCCCAACGCCGATCGCGCAGGCGGAACACCACGATACCGCCACTCTTGCCTCGGTGCGGCGAGAGAGCGATCTCCGCCAGGGTCATGTCGAAGCTGAGCAAGACACGCTTGTCGCGGATCGCCTCTGCCGCGCGCGTCGGGTCTTTCGCACGTTGCGCATCAACGACATCGACTTCCGCTCCTCGGAAGCTGAGGAAGTTGCGCAGCTCACGCGGAAGGTCAGGATCGAGCCTGAGGTTGTGGCGCAGCATTGCGTCGCGTTGATCGATGGAGCAGGGCATGATGCTCATGGTGGGCCTCGCGTCCGGGAGAGCAGGGTCGATGCAGCATAGCGCGAAGGGGGCATGTCCGAATCGAGCTTCCGAGATTCGGGCCGAAGAGATCGATGAACCGTCACGGAGGGCAGCCATGCTCCGCCATCTCACGCGCGCGTTCGCGCCAATTGTCTCGATTCTCTTCGCCGCCTGCGCGGTCGAGCCTCCCGGCCCCGACTCGCAGGGGGGGATCGAGGGGCTCTTGACGCTCGAGAACGGAGACCCCGCCGCCTCGGCCCTCGTGTCCGCGGCGGGCCGAACGACCACGGCCGACGCTGTCGGTCGCTTCGAGCTGGGGCCATTGAGTGACGGCACCTACGAGATCGAGCTGGAGGCCGATGCCCATGGCCTGACGCGTCGATGCGAAGTCGTCGTGAGCAATCAGGAGCCGACCTCGCTCGGCGAGATCGTACTGCTGGAAGAGGTTGAACTCGCGGGGGTCTTGGTGGCCGGTGGGGCCGAGCTGGACGCCGACAGAAGCTACACCGTGGCCGCCGATCTGACGATCGATGAGGGCAGCACGCTCCAATTGGCTCCGGGAACCCGGCTCGTCTTGGGGGCTGGAGCGGAGCTCCTGATAGAGGGAGTGATCCTGGCGGAATCCGACGAGACCCCGATCGAGATCACCGGAGCGGAGGCCGGAGACGGCGCGGTGCTACTCGAAACGAACTCGGGACCACATCGGCTCCGCGGAGTGCGTTTCTCTGATCTCTACGAAGGGGTGTCGCTCGCCAACAACGTGGATGCGACGATTGATGCCTGCAGCTTCACCGACATGGGGCGCGTAGCGGTCTACTCGAGCGGATCACCGGTGACACTTACGAACTCGAACATCTCGAATTCTACCTATGGCGTCGAGCTATTTGATGCCCTTTCCTCCTCGATCATCTCTTGCGTCATCTCCAACTGCGCGCAATCGGGTATTGTGCTTTCAAACTCCGAGATCAGCGTTGCTGACTGTCGCTTTCTGGATTGCACCGTCGGCATCGAAATCAGCTACAATTCCGTGCCGGCAATTGTCCATAATCTCTTCGAAGGCAATGCCGTTTGCATTGGGGCGGCCCATTGTTCCGTCGCCCCGAACGGCATGCTGGTGGAGTGGAATGAGTTTCGAGAGACGACGGATATCGATGTCAGGCTATCGCATAACTGCTTCCCGCTCATTGGTAGCAACAATTTCTCCAGCTCTTCGGCGTTCGCTCTCTCTACACCGAAGAACGCCCGACCCGATTCGATCGATGCGGTCGGCAACTACTGGGGCACGGCCGATGCTGGCAGAGTGCCGGCTCGAATCTACGACGATCGGGCGGTCGCGGACCTGGCGCCCGTCCGCTACCGGCCCTTCTCACTCTCTTCGCTTTCAGACACCGGACCCCGATAGCCGAGAGCCTCCGCAAGAGCTACTGGGTCGTCTGGCACCGGCAGAAGTTCCGTAGCGGCACGCGTACGGGCCTCGTCGAAGGGCAGATCGTCGAGAAAGAGCCGGTCGCCGTTCAAGATCTTCGGTGGCAGCAGGACGAGGTCGGGATCGAAGCCGCTCGCCCTGGTTTCGTCGATCCCTCGCAGCAGATCTTCGCCGCTCAACAGGTTCGCGACAGTAACCGAGTCGCCGAAGAGCGTGTTGCGAACCGACTCGACTCGAATGTGCAGTCTGGCGGACTTGGCCGGGGCGAGATTGCTTTCGACGAAAGGCCGCGCCGATTCACCGGTGAGAGCGAGAATGCGGCGCCCCGATCGTCGCGCGCGCAGAGTGTTGAGAGCCTCGCGCACGGTCTTTTCCCAGAAACGGATCAGGCCGACGCCATTGTCGAGTTGCTCCATGTCGCCGTAGTGCTCGATCGGCGGTGGCTCGATGCCGGCTACGCAGTAGAGTTCGTCGGCCGCGTGCACGAAAGGCTCGTCGAAGCTCCTCGCGAGTCGGTCGATACGGGCGATCTCGAGCCGTGCCGATTCTCGGTCGAAAGGTCGAAGGGCGGGGAGGTTCTTTCGATGACCGGTCAGTCCAACCGGCACGCAAGCCAGGCTGCGCAGAGTCGGGCGCCTGGCCGCGAGATCGCCGATGGTACGTTCCAGCACCTCGCCGTCGTTGATGCCAGGGCAAACGACCGCCTGCGTGTGGAGCTCGATGCCGTTTTCGACGAAAAAATCGATGTCGTCGAGGATCGCGGTGGAATTGGCACCGCTACGGCCACGCAACATTGCTGCGCGCACGCGTTCGTCGGTGGCATGAACCGATACGTAGAGTGGGGACAGGCGTTGGACGACGATTCGGTCCCGGTCGGCGTCGCTGAGATTCGAGAGCGTGGTGAAGCTGCCGTAGAGGAATGAGAGGCGTAAATCTTCGTCCATCACGTAGATCGCCTTGCGCATTCCCTTTCGATTCTGATGCACATAGCAGAAGACACACTTGTTGCTGCAAAGGCGGATCTCCGACTCTCGCCATTCGATGCCCGCGTCGCCCGGTGGAAGCGACACCAGGCAAAGATCGCCCTCTCTTTCAAGCTCGAGCTCGTTCGACTCGTCGTTTTCGATATGGAATAGTAGATCGATTTCGTCATTCACCGCGGCGCCGTTGAGAGAGACGAGGCGATCGCCAGGGCGAATGCCGGAGCGTGCTCCGCTGCCGGCGGGGTTGATCGATTCGACGAGGAGTCCACGTTTCATGAGGGGGAGCATACAACGGCGCCGGGGCGCACGACGCGGATGAGGATCGCTCTCGGACTTCCGTGTAGAGTCCTGGGCGGATGTCGTACTCGAAGAACCCCGGCGCGCAGAGAGGCACCGATCGGCTCGGGTTCGCCGCCGCCGGCAACCCGAATGTTCTGGCGTCTTCGATCGTGCCTTGGATTCCGATCGCCATCGTTCGTGCGCGCCGATCAGCCCGACGAGGGGCGGCGGCACGAGGCCGGGCTCGTCGACAGGGCGCTGATTTGGACGATGCGCTGATCGGAGGACCCTATCGATCGAAACTGATCTCTGTTCCGACCTTCTGCCCAAGAAGCGCCTTCTCGACATTTCCCGGTGCGAGCGCGTCGAAGATCGCGACTCCGATGCCGCTGAGCCTGTCGTGGATCTCGAGCAGCTTCTTATGCATTCCTCCGGTGACATCGACCGTTGTGGCGCCGCGCACCGATTCCATGACCCGATCGAAGTTCTCTTCTGTGATCGTGGAGATCGGCGCGGAAGCGGGGTCGGTTTTGGGATCGCCTTCGAACACGCCATCGACATCGGTTCCCATGAGAACACGATCGGCTCGCAGGGCGGGCGCGAGATGAGCGACGATCGCATCACCCGAAACTACACTCGCTCCGATCGACTCATCGAGAACCATGTCGCCGTACAGAATTGGGATGATCTCATCATCGAGATCGAGCAGCCCGCCGACAATCGAGGTCTCGAACGATGCGACCTCGCGGCCCTTCTGTCGGATGCACGCGCTGGGCTGGATCGGGAATCCCAAGAGCCCTTCGTCGCGCAGAATGCACATGAGGACGTAGTTGAGATCTTGCATCGAGTTGTGGGTTCGTACGCACCCTTCGGTCCCTTTCGGGACATT
>CAZFNT010000422.1:0-4171 GCA_964520315.1 uncultured Gemmatimonadota bacterium | reverse complement strand
GGTTGGCCCGCCGCGGACGCGACGGAAACGCGGCGCTCAGGTTGGCGATCGCCACTCGATAGCCGGCTTCGCGAACCGCCTCTGCGCCCAATACCTCAGCGCCGGCATCATCGATTTCGCTGACGCCGTGAGAGACGAACAAAACATGCCTCAACCCCGGCCGGTTACCGAGAAGCAGGAGAACTTCCCGCTCCAGGTACGCGGTGTTGGCGAAGCTGAGCGGCGCGTCGAACCTGAATGCGGCGATGTGGCGACACAAACGCAAACAATGTCGCTCGCTCGTTGCCCTTCAATTGGGTTCGCGCCTCGGCCTTCGGCGAGAGCGCGGGGTTGGATCTTCGCGAGTGCGGAATCCACGATGCCTGATTTCCGCTCGTGGAGGGATAGTGCAGCAGCCGTATTCCCCGCAAACCGGGTGGGGACTTCGGGGGTGCGGCGGGTAGAGCTGCGATAGGCTCGGTGGTCGGCGTAGAGCGGTGGATGGGGAGGGGATGCCGGCGTGCAGGATGCGGCAGAAGACCTCGCGCGACGATCGGGTCAACGAGCCGCAAAGTCCGTGCAGCTCAGCCAAATAGGCTTCGGCTCTCTCAGGCTCCGGCTGGCCTGGCTGTGTCAAGAGGTCAGCGACATAGTGGGCCGCCATCGTTTCCGCGATGTCTCCCTCTCGGCGCGCAGTCCAAACCTTGAGCCGGTTGAAGCTGGTCCAGCTCTGAGGATCGAGCAGCCCCCCGGCATTGAATCTCTCGAGGCTGGCCAGCCGCTCTTCCTCGGCGTCCGTGGCTAGTTTGATTCCCAGAGGCGCGTAGTTCGTTCCCCTCTGTCTCGCGGTGCGCAAGGGATCCCAATCGACAAGAGGATCGTCCAGATAGGCGAAGAACGACATAGCGCCTAGGAATGCCGCCAGGACCAGAGCACCTAGGCCCGTTGAGCGTATCCACCAACGTCTCGTATCTATCGCGATCCCGGTCGCGACCGCGGCCCCCAGGACCAGCATCCATATGGCCGGAACCAGACAGCGGTACGCCACGTACTCGTCACCTGGGTAGAGGCTGAGCGACTTGATGTCCACCAGGCCGTAACCGGTGAGTGCGGAGCCGACGGCGTATATTGCGAAGAAGAGCAGAGGGATGCCGCTCCCGGTGGGCATCGCTTCGTCAAGACTCCGCGTGTCACTACGACTCGGCACGCCAGCCCTTCCAGCGGTAGTGGAAGCATCCGGACCGCGCCGCCGAGCCCTGCCGACGATCGCCCACACCTGCCCACCCGCGAGGGCGACGACTCCCAGAACGCAGAGCAGATACCAAGTTACACCAGAGGGTGGTGGAGGACGCACCCAGCCGCCAATCATTGGATCCCAGGGCTGGTCCGAGGGGCCGGTCCAAGCTCCACTCATCTCTCCGGCACTCACTTCGACCGATGCAGAAAGGGTCTGGCCAATGCGGCTGGAAGCCGGCCATCGGGCACTGAACCCCACCGGAAGCTCGCGCCAAAGAAGTTCCTGGAGATCGCGCCCGGTTTCTAGCAGGCTCGGCCAGGGCTCGATGCTCGTTGGCACCGACCGAACCACGTTCAGCGCCGAGGACCCCGCTGAGAGCAGCTTGTCGGGATTCGCTTGCCCCACCACGAACGCCGAGTAGATCCACGGAATCGCGCCTACCACCGCTCCCGCGATCAAGCACAGCCCCTTCCAGCCGAGGATAACGGATGGGCGCGCCATCAGCAGCAGAGCGAGAAGCGCGGCGGCCGCCAGCAAGAGGCCGAAGTAGTAGGTGATTCCGGCGCCGAGAACGAGCCCGATCAGTGCGAGCCTCGCCCAGATCGGAGGACCCGTACGCCCTTTGACATCGCTTCCCGCCTCCTCCTCTTTGCCCATTCGCAGTACGCCAAGCGTAGCCAAGAGGGCCACCGCCTCGAATGCTATCGACTCCCCGTGGTTGCCTTGAGCGCTCAGAGAGGCACGCACGAGAATGGGCGGGGGGAGGAGCAGAAAGAGCGCTGTCACGCGTCCCGCGTTCACTCCACCCAAATGTCGGGCGATCGCGATCGACGCAAGGTAGGCAGTCAGGGCGAAGCCGAGCGCCAGAATCTGCAACGCCAGCGCGCTGGGTCCCGCCACGAAGAAGAGGCCCGCGGCGAGTACACCGTTGACCAAAGAACCGAAATCGTGATGCCCGTATTGCAGCTCGAAGAAACCGCATGGGTAGTCCCCCAGTAGGATCTCTTTGGCGATCGTGCCGATGTAGAGCTCTTCCGGCTCGACGACCCTCGGACTGGAGAGGGCCACGGGCAGGCGAACCGCCAGAAAGAGCGATGCGAGTACCGCCAGGGAACCGATCCGACTGCTGAGGAAGCCTGTGATTCTCCGAGAGCGGTGGCGAGGTTGACGGCTCACCGCTCTCGACCATTTGAAGGAAGATGCGATCGTTCGAGATTCGTATCCATCGATTCTCGGGGCGGGGGCGGCGACATGGTGGACAGCCCTTTTCTCAGGTCCACGTTGTCCAATGGCGACAGGCTCCCGAACTCCAGAACGCTATGATCCTGCAACGATGTCCTTTGGGCTCTTCCCGCATTGTAGAGACGCAGCGACACCTTTTGCCCTTTCAGATCCTCGACATCCCAACACATGGCGTTCTGTTGGAAAGTCCGTAGCCCCGCAGCATACCGGAGAATCCGCTCACCCTCTACGAGATAGAGGCCTGAACCGTGTCCCTCGCCGCCGGCGAGACGGAAAGCGAGGAAGCGCCGAGTGATCACGAAAGGAGGAGACTCGATGATGGTCTCTGCGTCAGGAGGCAAGACCAGGCGGGGCCCGAACTCCCCATCCCCGAGAGATATGCGGGATCCGTCTCCCCGGATTACGCGAAACGACCCCAGCCTCGATTGGTGCCCGCTCGAATCGAGCGGCGCGGATGTCTCGCCCCCGAGAACCGAATCGAACGAGGACGATGCGAGCTCTGCGAGGTACCAAACTCGACCCAGGTGTCGCTCCAAGGTCTCCAACGCGACCGGGGGCCATCGACCTTGAAACCGCTCCTCAAAACCGTGCGACCTCGGCTCCGATCCGTGGCTCACCTTCGCCAATCTCGGAGAGCCGATCCGCGCCATCTCCGACTGGACCCACTCCGCGATATGGCCGTAGCCCACGGACGAAGGGTGACCGTCTCCCATCACGAAGAGCGCCGTCTGGTCTCCTGCGTCATCGCCGAACCGGCGCAAGAACCTCTCCTCCAGGTCGAGCAACTCGATCCATGGGCGCTGAGCCGCGGCGGCTCGTAGTACTGGATTCACGCGCGCAACGTCCTTGTAGAGCAAGTTGGGATAGGTGAGAAGGAGGCTCTGGACTTCGCGCTCCTCCAACAGTAGCAACATCTCTTGGAGCAAGGGTGAGAACTCTTTTCGCAGACCCGATCGCAGCTGGTTCGATCCGATCCACAGCACGACGAAATCCGGGAGTGATTCATCGGACGCGAAGTTCTCCCGCATCAGGCCAAACGTTTGCTGGCCGCGATCGCCGGGAACGCCGAAGTTCCGCACATTGACTTGTGGGCCCAGGCGGCGTGAGAGCTGAAGCGGGTAGCTGAAGTCGGAAGGCGCGCCGACGCCATATGTGTGGGAATCGCCGTAGCAGTGGACGGTGAGCGAAGCTTCCGGGTTGGTATCGGCTCGGACGCGGTACAAGAGATAGCGCGACGTCAGGTGGGCTCCGAGAAACACGCAACCCGTCACGTAGAGTAGAAAGAGCAGGATCTTTGCCGGCCGCCGGCGCGGCGAGCTCAGGCCCATGAGGCGGTGGATCTCCATGATGGGGGCTCCAGTATAGCCCCTCGCGCTCTTCCTTGCGGGACGGCGCGACCGCGGTCGGCGGTGGTGCCCTTCACCCGATCTACCGAGGCATTTGCCCGCGCTGGGACGTGACCCACGCCCTGTTACCCGAGAATGTCCGCGCTGACTCCAGAAGAAAAACCCCTCTACGCTTGAAACGTTTGATACGATTCAAACAATACCTTGAGAGCCGGTCACCCGAGTAAGCGGCGAATCGGTCACGACCCCTGCGCGCCATCATCCTGGAGCGACCCATGATCTGTCCAACGATCCCCCTGCTGGCGGCCAGCTTCGGCCTCTACCAACTCACCGATCTCGGAAGCGTTACGTTCCCGCACAGTCTCGC
>CAZFNT010000421.1:0-4181 GCA_964520315.1 uncultured Gemmatimonadota bacterium | reverse complement strand
CGCGAGGAGACCGTGGTAGACGAGCAAGTGACCGCGTGGCGCGGGCACGAGCACCACGACTCGTTCGAGCCATGCTCCACAACCCTTCGTTTCGCGGCGATTTGCGGGTTGAGTACCGTTGGCACCCTTGGTTCGGACAGAAGGTTGAGGTTCGACTGGAGAAGCGTTCCGCCGCTGTCCCTCGTTGTCAATGCCGGCTCCTTGGGGACCCCGATGGGAGTGTGATCGAGATTCCGTCGTGGATGTTCGACCGTGCCCTTTGCTCAGCTCATCAGCTTGAGGAATTGCCCTCGGTGTCCCTGGAGTCGCTGTTGGAGCTTGCTCAGCTTTTCGATGAGACTGGCCCCTCTGAATTCACCGACAAGGGAGAGGCCCATGCCATCGGACTCCCACTCCGGTCCATCGTGGTGCAGCCCGGTGCTGTTCCATTGGAGCACCGCACCCCCGATGTAGCCTCCCGCCGCGCCCTCCTGCCACTCGGCATCGGGCAGGTAGTCGATGCCATCGAGGCCGGTGATCGAATGCTGCGAGCCGCAATTGAATCCGATCTGAGACCCCGCGTCGGGCGGGCGGAGCGCGAGCACGAGCAGCGCGGGCAAAGCAATGCCCACACGGAACGCAACACGATCGATCCGAGAGTAAGGGGGCCCGGGCACGGTTCTTTTCCGCATACACCTAGAGGGATCGGCCATTCGAGACGCCGACTCGCGGGCGCGCTCGATTTCGCGCCGAAAGCAGCGGGACGACAGTCCCTTGTGCGAGGGGTCCTCCGAGGCCCTTCGTCTGCCGCACTAGGCTGCCCACGATCACGGGGGATAGGGGATGGGATGACGGCGCACTGCGGCGCTAGTCTCCGCCGAGAGAGCGTGTCCGGCCCCCCGGCTCCGTACCCCGATCCTGCCACTGAGCCGGCTTCTTCCCGAATCCCCGCTACCCAGCGTCAGCGGGATCGCTTACCCGTCTCCCAAGAAGACGTGCCCCGGCGATCCAGCGACCCCAAACTCGCCCGCCGAACAGGGAGGAACACTACACCGGATCGCGGTGAAGCCGAGGCAACCCCCGCCGAGCCCGGTCGTTTCCGATTGGAGGCGGCTCATTGTCCAGAAGATGCCCATTCAAAACCGCCACGCCATCATAGGTGCGCGGCATCGTGGATGCCGGGGTTGACAATGCACGGGCGCGACCGCACGCTCTCGTTCCAAGAAACTCGATGAGTTCGACGAACATGAAAACCAAGGCCACCGGTCTTCTGATCGTCCTCTGCCTCTCCGTCGCCGGTTCCGTACCCGCGGCGACAATTTCGGACACCACTCTCATGCCCCCCTCCGCAAAGAAGATCCCCCACGAATTCACGCTTCACGGGCACACCAGAGTCGACCCCTATCATTGGCTGCGAGACGGGGAGAACCCCGAGGTCACCGCTTATCTGGAAGAGGAGAATCGGCACACCGACAAGGTCATGGAGCCGGTTCGGGAGTTCAAGGGGAAGCTCTTCGACGAGATCGTCGCACGCATCAAGAAGACCGATCGCTCGGTCCCCTAACGCTTTCGCGGCCACTTCTACTACACCCGCACCGAAGGGAAGCAAGAGTACAGAATCCACTGCCGAAAGCCGGGATCGCTGGATGCCCAAGAAGAGATTTTGCTCGACGTGAATCGGATCGCGGAAGGCCTCGACTACTGCGACGTCGTGGGTCTGCAGGTGAGTCCGGACGATCGCCTGGAGGCGTGGGGAGATCCCGAAACCCGGGGACACCCCATTGGACACTGATTCTCCCGCTGTTCATCGCCTGAGATGTCCATCTCATCCACGACCGGCAACATGGAGGAGGTCCCCATTGGCAACCAAGACTCGCGCCGGGGCGGCCGAGGCACCCTCGGGTCAGCGCCTCCGGCCGGTGGAATCGCGTGAGGTGGACTGATGGGGGCACGAGGCCGCGGACGACTCATTCTCCACGCACTCACCTCCGCGCTGCTCTTCGGCGTTCTGGGCGGCATCGTCGACGCATTTGTGACGACACACCAGTACTTTGGGCCTGAGTTCGTTTGCATCTCCGCCATGACCTGGACTCTCTGCTGGCTCCCCGTCGGCGCGGCCATTGGCGCCTGTGCAGCGCTACTCGCCAAGCCGGGTCCCGGCTTCCGCTCTCCGCTCTCCCTCGCCGCCCTGGCGACGGCGGCGATGGCCCTGTTTTCGGCGGCGATCATGATTGCCGCCCACCTCAATATCGCCTACCTCCCGACCTACCGCTCTCCGCTCTCGCTCTTGGTGGACACGCTCGTCCTCGCGCTCGCGCTAGCCGGCACGGCCGCCCTCGCGCCCCGGCTGAAGCGCCGCTTCGAGCGTCGTGGCGCGACTGTCTCCCTCCTTCTGCACACGCTCTGGGGACCGCCCCTCGTCGCCGCCGTGGCGCTCGGGATCGCATTGGCTGCCTGGCGGGGCGGGGCCAGCGCGGTGCCTGCGCCAGTGAATCGCCCACCGCCCGACGCACCCAACGTGGTGCTCATCCTGATCGACACGCTGCGCAGGGACCATCTCTCGGGAGAAGGCTACGAGCTGGAGACGAGCCCAGGCCTCGACCGGGTCGCACGGGCAGGTACGCGCTTCTCCCGCTTCTACAGTCAGAGCTGCTACACCAAGCCCGCCGTTGCGTCGCTCCTGACTTCCCTGCACCCCTCGGGACACCAGGTCGGCCACCTGCGTAGCGCTCTGGGCGAGGGGCTCCTGACGCTCCCGGAGCTTTTTCACGCCGCGGGCTACCGCACGGCAATGGTCTGCTCTAACTCGATCATCAGCGAGGAATTTGGCTTTTCACAGGGTGCCGAGCGCTTCCACACGCTTCCGTTGGAGCTGAGCCCCAGGTCCAACCTGGGCTACGTTCTCTCCCAGCTCTCGGAGCGGGGGGGCCACGCCCGGTTGATCCGCCGTTTCTTCACCATCGTGCGGCGGCTGGAGCGGCGGCTGTTCTGGGAGGCGAGGGGCGACGCCGTGTACCTGACCGCCCCCCAAGTCACCGGCGCGTTCGAGCAGTGGCGTTCCGAGCTCCCGCGGGAGGACCCGTTTTTCGCCTACCTGCACTACATCGAACCCCACGCGCCCTATAGCGCTCCCGGGGAGCACGCTGGTCGTTTCGCCTCGGGTGCACAAGTTCTGGTGGAAGCCTATCCGCCGATGGTAGGGGTGTTCTTTCCCTTCTCGAAGGGGCGCGCACTCTCGGACGCGGAGTGGCAGGGGATGATCAGTGCTTACGACGCCGAAATCGCCTACCTGGACGCCCTTCTGGAGCGCCTGGTCGGCGACCTCCTGGCCAGGGGCCCCGGGGATCGGGAGACGCTCATCGCGATTACTGCCGACCACGGCGAGGAGTTCTACGAGCACGGCGGCTGGGGGCATGGACACTCGCTCCACGAGGAGCAGATCGCCATCCCACTCATCCTTGTCGGCAGGGATGTACCCGTTGACCGAGAGGTCACCGAGATCACGGCGCTGATCGACTTGGCGCCGACCCTCCTGGAGCTGGCCGGGATCGCGGTCCCCACGGAGATGGAGGGACGATCCCTGGTCGGGCACCTCGGGGAGGAGGGGGACGCCGGGAGGGGGGTCGACCCGGAAGCGGGCGTGCTTTCGGAGATCGTCTACAGTGAGACCTATTGGGCACGTTCGCTCATCCACGAGGAGTGGAAGCTAATCGTGAGCCGGCTCGCCCCCCGCGATAGCGTGCAGCTCTTCCACCTGGCCACCGACCCCGAGGAGGGAAATGACCTGTCGCTGGATCAACCGGAGCGGGTCCGCAAACTCACCGAGAGGATGTGGGAGCTGGTCGATCGGTCGCGGCGGTGGGCGTCGGAGCCGGAGCTGCGTCCCCTGGATCCGGTGGCGAGGGAGCGGTTGCGGGCGCTCGGATATGTTGAGTGAGTGGGGATGGGCTCGGGGCGGTTCAGGGTGGGAAAGAGCGGCGCGGGTCACCCCGCATCGCATGCTGTAGACTCCCCCCCGCTGAAACAGCCCCCCCAGCTGCGAGCCAAGACCTCCTGGACTTCCCGTTCGCAATTGCGACGCGCCTATGATTTCAATCACTTAGGCGAATGCTGGCCTTCCCGGTCGGTCTCCCGATCTTCCGAGCATGCCAGCCCTACGATCTCCCCGCCGCGCCTACGACCATCGGATCCGCCAGCTGATC
>CAZFNT010000420.1:3162-4203 GCA_964520315.1 uncultured Gemmatimonadota bacterium | reverse complement strand
TCCGGGGACGACGCGCGACGCGGTCGACACCCTGATCGAGATCGATGGTCGTCCCTACCTCTTTATCGATACCGCGGGGCTGCGCCGTCGGGGCAAGATCACGCGCGGGGTAGAGCACTTCTCGACGCTGCGAACGATCGCGGCGATCCAGCGCGCCGAAGTCGTTCTGGCTCTGATCGATTCCGAGGCCGGCGTGACCGCCCAAGATGTGCGCGTGGCGGCGATGGCGGCCGATTCCGGCCGGGGGGTAGTCCTGGTCGCCAACAAATGGGATCTCGTCTCGACCGAGCTGGGCTTCAGCAAGCTCTTCGAAGAAGAGCTGCGGCGAAAGTTGCATTTTCTCGGGTACGCCGCGCTCGAACGCACTTCGGCTCTCACGGGGCGCCGCGTCACGAAGCTGAACCGGGCGATCGATCGTGTGCACACTCAGTTCCACCGCCGCATACCCACGGCCGAGCTCAATCGGGCCGTAGAGGCCACGACCCGCCGCAATCCCCCACCAGCGGTGAAGGGGAAACAGATCCGTGTGCTCTATGCTGCGCAGGTCGGCGTGGCGCCACAGCGCTTCGTCTACTTCGTCAATTCGCGAATCCCTCTGCCCGAGTCGTATCGCCGATTCTTGAACAACCGGCTGCGGACCGAGTTCGGATTCGAAGGGGTGCCGCTCAGGGTCGAGCTCCGCCACCGGTCCAAGAGAAAAGGGCCGGGGACGGAGGACCGGGGGGAGTAGATCTCACCAGGTGCGATTCTGCTCCGAATGGGCCGCAACACCGCAAGCCCGGCGCACGCGCCCCGCGATCCGCTGCATGCCGGCAGGCGAGAGCGTCGGGTGGGTCGGCACATAGGCGACCTCTCCCGGAATCCGGCGCGCCTCGTCGATAGACGACACACGACACCGATCGCGCAGAATCGGCAGATCGGGCCAGGCGGAGCAGTAGTCCTTTTGCAGGTCTACGCCGAGCGCCAGGGCGCGCTGCACCAGGCCGTCTCGATCCGCCGATCGAATCGTGAAATGGAGCATCGTGTCGCCCGGATCCTCGG
>CAZFNT010000420.1:0-3152 GCA_964520315.1 uncultured Gemmatimonadota bacterium | reverse complement strand
AAGCTCAAGCCCGGGCACGTCGGCCAGCGCCCTCTTCAAGATCTCGCCGTTTCGCCGTCGTTTGGCGATGAGCTCATCGGCCCGCTCGAGCTGCACGAGACCCGCGGCGGCCTGCGCCTCGGAGAGCCCGGGCACCCGCGCCTCCATCGGGCGCAGATCCAGCTCGCTCCGGTCGTCGTCCAGCGCGGTCTCGATCCGCTCACTCCTGCCCAGCATCTGCGCCCCACGCAACACAGCCCACGCGCTCGCCGTGAACGCCGGGGGCCAGCAGAGAGCCGCGGAGATCAGCTCCGAGGCCAGCAATCGCGCCGTTCCACCCCGCGCCGGGACCGGCAGCGTATCGCGCAGCCGCCGCAAACGATCCGCAAGCTCTCCCTCGTCGGTCGTTATCGCACCACCGCCCAGTGTCGATATCCCCTTGCCCACACCGAAGGCATGGCAGCCGATTCCAGTCGCCCCCGCCCTGACCCCGTCTCGCGTCGTTCCGAATGCCTGGCAGGCATCTTCGATCAACGCGATATCGTGCTCCCGCGCCACCGCGCGAACCCGATCGAGCGCCAGGGCCCGCCCGTTCAGATGCGCGACCATGATCGCTCGCGTGCGCTCCCCCACCGCCTCCCGCAGCCGCTCCGGGTCGAGCAGAAAGGTGCGCGGATCGACGTCGACCGCCACGGGTCTAAACCCCGCGGCTACCACGACCACCGGCACGATCCAGAAGGTGTAGGCCGGCAGCACCACCTCGTCTCGCCCGTCGCCCTCGCCGAGCGCCTTCAGCGTGAAATAGGTAGCGGCGCGCCCCGAGGGGAACGCGATCGCGTGCTCTTGCCCCTGAGCCGCCGCCAGAGCGCGCTCGAAGCGAGCGACCGCCGGTCCACGTCCCCCCGATCGATCGTCCCGGCGCATCAACGCTGCGATCGCCCGCGCCCACTCGCGCGCACCGTAAGAAAGGGACTGACGTGGATAGGCGGGGAAGGGCATGGCGGCGGATGATAGCATTGCCCGGATCCGGGCTTCGCGATCCGCTGACCAGACTCCGCGGGGGGCTTCTTCCACCATGCACGATCACATCTTGGGAATCTGTTGCTACGGCACCAACGATACCGGCGTGGCGCTCCTCGACCCCGCTGGCAAGCTGCTCTACATGAGCGAAGAGGAGCGCTTCTCGAGGATCAAGAAAGACACCTCCTTTCCGGCCGCCGCGATCGACGACGCCCTGCGATATACGGGCATCTCGATCGACGCCGTCTCCGATGTCGGCTTCTACTCCGACCTCTCCGGTGTTCGCCTCTCCGCCGCCTTTCACACTCTGCGCAACCTCCCCCTCTCTCTCCTCTTCCTCGGCG
Organism: uncultured Gemmatimonadota bacterium; assembly: GCA_964520315.1. Taxonomy (GTDB): domain Bacteria. The sequence continues at coordinate 1,809 of CAZFNT010000420.1, read as the reverse complement.
GCGGCGTCGACTCCTACCGCCGGCACCAGGGCTTCGCGCGCGTGCTCCGCGAAAAGACCGCCTTCTCAGGAAAAGTGCATCAGTTCCCCCACCACCTCTGCCACGCGGCCTCGGCGTACTACCTCTCTCCTTTCGACAGCGCCGCCGTTCTCACACTCGACGGCACAGGGGAGTTCACCACCGGCACCACATGGCTCGGCGACGGGATCGATCTCCACCCTTTCAGCCGCGGCCACTTCCCCCACTCGATCGGACGGGTCTACGAAGCGTTCACTCAGTACCTCGGCTTCAAGCCGAACCGAGACGAGGGTAAGGTCATGGGGCTCGCGGGTCACGGCGACCCCGCCCCTTTCCGCTGCGCGCTCGCCGATCTCATTCACCTGGAGCCGGACGGCCGATATCGCGTCAATCTGCGTTACTTCCTCTACCACCTTGGTAGCAACATACTTTTCAGCCACCACCTCGAAGAGCGCTTCGGCCCTCGCCGCATGCCGGAATCGACTCTCGACGAACGCTACCGTGACATCGCCGCCGCCGTCCAAGAACGTCTCGAAGATGTGGGGCTCCACTTGAGTCGCTCGCTCGCCGCGCGAACCCAGATCCGCAACCTCTGTCTCGCGGGCGGAGTAACGCTTAATACACAAATGAACGCCCGAATCGAAACCGACGGCGTCTTCGAACGCGTCTTCGTCCCCCCGCCAGCCGGCGACCCAGGCACCGCCCTCGGCGCCGCAAAACTGGTCCACCACCGCACACACGCCGGCCAAGCGCGCGAGCGGATGACCCACGCCTATTGGGGACCCGGCTACGACGACCAAGAGTGCGAACGCGCGGCCCAAACAGCGGGCGCGAATTGGCGTCGCGTCGAAGACCCCGGTGACGCCGCCGCCGAAGCGATCGCCCGCGGCAAAATCGTCTCTTGGTTCCAGGGGCGCATGGAGATCGGCCCCCGCGCCCTGGGCAACCGCTCGATCCTCGGCGACCCACGCCGTCCAGAAATGGCCGATGTCATGAACCGTCGCGTCAAGAAGCGCGAATCGTTCCGACCCTTCGCCCCAGCGGTCCTCGCCGAACGTTGTAGCGACTATTTCGACCGCCCCGGTCCCCAGCCTTTCATGCTCAGCGTCTTCGGAGTGCGCCAGGAGCGCCGCTCCGAAGTCCCTTCGATCACACATGTCGACGGCAGTGCGCGCGTCCAGACCGTCCATCGGGAGTCGAACCCTTCTTTCTACCACCTGATCGAGCGCTTCGAGCACCGCACCGGAGTGCCGGTCGTGCTCAATACATCGTTCAACGTACGCGGCGAACCGATCGTCTGCACCCCCGCCGACGCGATCGCCTGCTTTCAGAACACCGACATCGACCGTCTCTACCTGGGCAAGACCGAGATCATCGCCTCATGACGCGCCTGCTCTGCGCCCCACTCCTCGCTGCCCTCGCCGGCTGCGGACTCGGCCCCTCCCCCCCCTCGATCGTCCTCGTCTCGGTCGACACTCTGCGCGCCGACCACCTCTCCTGCTACGGATACGAGCGCCCGACCCCCTCGATCGACTCCCTCGCCACCCTCGGCGTGCTCTACGAAAACGCCCACGCGCCCGCTCCCTGGACCCTGCCCTCCCACATGAGCCTCTTCACCGGCCTGTACCCCTCCTCGCACGGTGTCGTCGACGCCGACCGTAGCCTGCCCCCCACGATCGCCCAACTCCCCGAGGCCCTCGAACGTCGTGGCTACCACACCGCCGGCTTCGGCGCCCATATCTACCTCGGCCGCAATTTCGGCTTCGGCCGCGGCTTCGACCATTACGAGAT
>CAZFNT010000419.1:0-4208 GCA_964520315.1 uncultured Gemmatimonadota bacterium | reverse complement strand
TGCCCAGTGCTTTGAGCAACTGTTTCGCCATAGTTCATCTCATCGGTTAACATCCAGCCAAAGAGTGCGGGGTGCTCATTGAAGAACTGGATCCATTCTTGAAGATAACCCTTGTGCGAAGGCCACTTCTGCGAAGCCCCCTGAAATCCATAGATAGGAACCCACGGAACGGCCATCATGCCTGGGCATTCTGCCGCTGCGAGCATGATCAGCAGCTCACGCTTTGAAGAGTACGCCCTCTGTTGCGCTGGCGAAGGGATGATACCCGTAAACCCTCGCCCGTTCTGGCCAAGAGCGGCATATTTCCCGTCCAAATCGGACGGAGAGGTATATGCTGCACCGCCCCAGGCAACTGACAGAAACATCGGATCGGAGTCCACTAGCACGAGCCCGTCCTCGGTGATCTCTACAACCCTCGGGTCGCCTCCACAGCCGTTCCACTGAAGCGCATCGTGGATGTCGAAGTCGTCAAACCACGCTTCAACCTCTGATGGTGCCGATCCTTGAATGAGGCCAAGACGGAACTCAAGAGAGTGGATCGGAGCGAGAAAGTCCGGGTCTGAGGCGAGCATGGTAATGGTGTGCTTCGTCCAGGTGGTGTTGAGCGGCACGGGATCGAAGAACTCCGCCCCGCCCGCCCAAGCCGGATTGCCCTGGTCATCAACGATGTTGAATACATTGATCCGAGCGTGGGCACCTGTGTGGGTTGTCTTGGCGTGGAACGTGATCGTGACCTTGCCTTTGTCCCACTGCTTCATCGTTACGGGGAGCGTCGGCTGCTGGTACACGAGGCATTTTTGGTCACGCCGATACGCCAAAAACTCATTATCAAGAAACGCGTGTCGGAGATCGAGATCCGCGGAGCTGTATCCGGCTGCCCGCAAAGGGGGTTCGGGATCGACGCACTGGCCTGCCCGGCTTGCGAGGGAGGCCGTCTCGAGCTCGTCTCGTTCATCACCGAACACAACACGGGCGGGTAGGCCACTCAAACCGGGTTTTCGTCTTTCGCCAGGTCCGAGATCGAGCTCATGGTGCCCCCAGTCCTTCGCCCGCGCCCCCGGGAACTCGCCGAAACCTCTCATTCTTGCTTCTCCGGCCGCTCATCGGATCGATTGTGCTCGAATTGGGCCCTGATGAGCCCCTTCACGCATGTTACTCTGGGAGCTTAGGGCGTCCATCCGCTGCGCCCGGGTGATTCTCGGAATCCGGTCCATCGAAAACGCGGTGACTCTGCTCTCGGCCAAGAGCCTGGTAGATCCGGGATCGTTCATGGGGTGTAAACCGTTCGTCCCTTCCACGCATCTAACCTTGAAACCTCTTCGAGTCCCAACTCCCTCATCCACGTCGCCCCGTCCGAATCGAGCACTGCGGCCCCTCCCCGGCCCCGCTGGAGCCACGCATGAATCCGATCTGCCTGCAATCGATCCTGCCTCTCGTCTGGGGCGCCACCTCCGCGCCGTCCCCGAATGCCGCTTCGATCACGCAATCGGAGCTATTCGACACCGCCGTAGTGCACGAGATCGCCATCGACTTCGACTTCCCGGATTGGTACGACGTCCTCGCGGACAACAAGGAAGAAGGCATCTACGTGGCCGGAACGTTCACCATCGACGGGGTGGCCATCGATTCGGTCGGAGTGCGCTTCAAGGGCAACTCCTCCTACAACAGCTACCCGGGCATCAAGAAACCCTTCCGCATCAAGTTCAGCGAGTACCGAGAGGACCAGAAGCTCGACGGCCTGCCGAGCATCATGCTCAACAATGGCTACAAAGATCCTACGATTCTCCGTGAGACCATCGCCTACGATTTGCTGCGGGATGTGGGGATGGGGTCGAGGACCGGCTTTGCCAATCTGACCGTCAACGACGAGCTCATCGGCATCTACACGATCGTCGAGACCCTCAACGGCACATGGATCGAGAATCATGTCGCGAGCTCCGAGGACGGCAATCTCTGGGAGGGTGAATTTCGGGCCGATCTGACCTGGCTGGGGGCGGACCAGAGCGCCTACGAGTCTCGTTACGTGCTCGAGACGAACGAAGAGGAGAACGACTACTCGCAGCTCATCGATTTCATCGACAAGCTCAACCACACGCCGATCGCGACACTTCTGGACACCATCGCCCCGGTCCTCGATGTGGACACATGGCTTCGCCACCATGCGGTTCACAACCTGATGGTCAATATGGACGCCTACGAAGGACCGGGCCACAACTTCTACATGTACTGGCGTGAAGATCAGGATCGAATCACTCACATTCCGTGGGACCAGAACATGGCCTTCGGAACCTTCACCCGAGTGGACGAACCGCCGGGTGGCTTCGAATCGATGAGCGCACTCTACGAAGATTCGGCTGATCGGCCCTTTCTGTCGAACATTCTCGATGTCGACCTCTACCAGGAAATGTACCTGCGACACATGCGCGACCTCCTCTCCACCCGGTGGACCGAGGCGCGAATGGGGGAGATCGTCGACGAGCTGGCCGCGGTAGTCCGCACTCACATCTACGCCGACCCCAACAAGATGTACAGCGATGCCGAGTTCGAGCAGAACCTGGATTCAGACGTCCCAAACGGGCGTTTCCCCATTTTTGGACTCAAATCTTTCGTGGGGAGCCGCATCGACTACCTCGTCCCCGAGCTGAGCGGCCTTCTCGACGCTCAGTCGATCTTCATCAACGAGCTGATGGCCGACAACGAATCCACGGTCGTGGACGATTTCGGCGAGTTCGACGACTACGCGGAGCTCTACAACGCGGGCGGCCAGGCAGTGTCCCTCGCCGGTTACGGCCTGACGGACGATCACACGCAGCCCTTCCGCTGGACGCTGCCCGCGACTGCGGTTCTGCCGGCGGGAGGGCGCCTGGTCGTGTGGCTCGATGCAACACCGGCGCAGGGCGATCTGCACGCGCCCTTCGGCCTCAACGACAAGGGCGAGGAGCTCTTCCTATTCGACGGCGCTGGAGAGCTGGTGGATTTCCTCTGCTTCGACCGCCAAGGGGCCGATGACGCCTGGGGTCGTTACACCGACGGTAGCTTGTGGATCGGAGAGATCCCGGCCTCCCCGGACGCGGAGAACTCCGACGCCATCGCTCCTTCCATCGAGCAGGTGGTCGTGATGCGCGGATTCCCGGCCCCGGGTCGCGACTTCCAGGTCACGGCCACGGTGACCGAGAACACCGACGAAATCGAGAGCGTCGACCTGATCTACGACGCGGGTTCCGGATTCACGACACTTTCCATGATCGCCTCGGGCGATACCTGGAGCGCGGATATCCCGGGGCAGGACCTCGAGACATTGATCGATTACTACGTGATCGCCGAAGATGTAGTGGGACGCACGGCGACCCTTCCGTCGGGGGCACCGGCCGTGGCCTTCCAGGCCATGAGCTTTGTCGGTCGCTCACCGATCACCATCAACGAGCTGATGGCTGACAACGCGACCGCGCTCGCGGATGAGCAGGGCGAGTACGACGACTGGATCGAGCTGGCCAATGTGAGCGGCTCCGATTTCGATCTGGGCGGCTACACGATGAGCGACGATGAAGGCGATCCCTCTCAGTGGGCCTTCCCCGCCGGAACCGTCATTCCTGCTTTCGGCTACCTCTTGATATGGGCGGACGGCGACGTGGACGACGAGGGTCTCCACGCCTCGTTCAAGCTTGGCAAGGACGGTGAGTTCCTGGGTCTCTACGGTCCCAGCGGCGGCTCGGTACTGGACACTCTCACTTTCGGGGCGCAGACCACCGACCTCTCCGCCGCCCGTGAAGCGGACGGCCTGGGGGATTGGTCCGAAGCGGTGGCGGCAACCCCGGAGGTCCACAACGGCGTGGGCGGGGTCGTGGCCGTGATCGCCGCGGACGATGAAGCGGTCGAGATCGAGAGCGGGGGAGGCTCCTTCCAATTCCAAGCCACGGTTTTCAATCGGGAGACCAACGCCTCCAGCACCGAAGCGTGGACCGCGGCCGCCCTCCAGGGTGGGGACGTGGAGCCTCTGTTGGGCCCGCTCGGAACGACCATCGACGGGATCGAGTACGCCACGATCTCCGCGACCCAGATCGTGCCGCACTTCGCTCCCTCGGGAAGCGGGTGGTACGAGCTCAGGGTGGGCGAATGGGGAGGAAACGTGGAATCGGTCAGCGGCTTCACGGTCACCAAGCTTCCGTAGCGCTGAACGCAATCCAGAGGAATCCCTGGTCCCAAAGACC
>CAZFNT010000418.1:0-4214 GCA_964520315.1 uncultured Gemmatimonadota bacterium | reverse complement strand
CGAAGCTCCAGCCACCGTCCGAAACCTCCACCTCGAAACCGGCGAGATGCTGGCTCGCCGCCGGCACGAAGATCTCCGCCGCCCCAGCACCCGGCCCCTCCGACTCATCGCGCGGCACGATCGAAGGATCCCGCCGCCGATGGGTTGGATCGCTGCTTCGGGCTGGAACACCTCGAACCCAGCGATTGCGGCTTTTGGAATCGGACCGCTCGGTAGCGACCTGGTGGCCAAGGACTACGCAAACACCGAGGGCACACCGGATGTCTTTGTCGCGGATGTCGTCCGGCACCAGTTCCAGTACACCAGCGAGAGGTACGTCAACGCTGAGAAGCGCGCCCAGCTTGCCGCGCATGAGGCTCTCGGTGGCGATGTCCTGGTCACCAAGATGGGATGGCTCCCCGGCGAAGCGTGCGTCGTGCCAGACGACTTTGGCCCCGCGGTCGTCACGGCAGACGTCATCCGGATCTGAGCGAGTCCGGACCTGGTGGTGAACCATTACCTCGCTCCGCGGGATCTGCCCCGCCAGACGCACGAGGTCTGCGTCGAGTCGGTCGTGCGCGAGGCACTCATCCGGCTGAACCCGGAGATCGCCCCCGATCACCGGTGGGACGCGCCGAGCTTCCTCGCTCGTCTCGAGCACGCAGGGCGGGAACTTCGTCCCACGCGGAGCCGCTGGGCATGCCTGGCAATGAAAGACGGTCGCCGGCTTGCCAGTGCGCAGTCCTCCCGAAGATGTTGCGGCTATTTCGGAGCGTCAGAGCTTCGTTCCTGCCACCACTCTGTGCTAGCCTGCGCCCGGGCAAAAGTTAGCCCACGATATCTTGATCCTGGCTTCCCCATAAACCTGGAGAAGCAGTGAACTTATCGGGAATCTTGGTCGTCGTTGAGCCGGCCAAGTTGCCGGACACTATCCAGAAGCTCGAGGCGTTGCCCGGCGTCGACGTTCACCACACCGACCCCGCGAATGGTCGGATCGTTGTAGTGCAAGAGGCGCCCACCGTTCGAGAAGAGGTCGCGGGCCTCGAGCGGATCAAGTCCCTTCCCGACATCGTGCTCGCCGAGATGGTCCAGCACCGCTTCGATGAAGACAGAGAGACTGATCAGTCGATCCCGGAGAATCTCGAGGACGGTCTGCCGCAAGTGCCGTCCTTTCTAGATGACTGAGCTGTCGGCGGTCCGTTGATGGGGCACCGGCAAGGAGCGCGAAATGGACCAGGCACGCCGTGATTTCTTGAAGACATCTCTGGCCGCGAGCTCGGCCATGGCCGTGGGGATGCCCTTGAGCAAGGAGGCGCAGGCACGTGCGGGCGCCGCGGAAAAGGGCTGGCAGTGGGACAAGAGTGTTTGCCGCTTCTGCGGCACCGGCTGCGGCATTCTTGTGGGCACGAAAGACGGGCGGGTCGTGGGCACGAAGGGGGACCCCGATGCGCCGGTGAACCGCGGATTGAACTGTATCAAGGGCTACTTCAACGGGAAGATCCAGTACGGCAAGGACCGGATTACGCAGCCGCTCTTGCGGTTGAAGAACGGCGAATTCGATAAGAAGGGGAAGTTTGAGCCGGTGAGCTGGGAGCGGGCCTTCGACGAGATGGAGAAACAGTTTCGGCGCGCTTACGACGAGCTAGGACCCACGGGAATCGCCATCTTCGGCTCGGGCCAGTACACCATTCAGGAAGGCTATGTCTCCGCCAAGCTGATGAAGGCCGGTTTCAGAAGCAACAATATCGATCCTAACGCTCGGCACTGCATGGCTTCGGCGGTCGTTGCTTTCATTCAGACTTTCGGCATCGACGAGCCCGCAGGCAACTACGACGATATCGAGCTCACCGACACGATCATCACCTGGGGTGCGAATATGGCCGAGATGCACCCGATACTGTGGTCGCGAGCGACCGATAATCGTCTCTCGAATCCCGATCGCGTGAAGGTGGTCAATCTCACGACCCAGCAGAATCAGTGTTCCAACCTGGCCGACCTTGAGATCATTTTCAAACCGGGGACCGATCTCGCACTCTGGAACTATATCGCTCGCGAGATCGTGAAACGCGATGCGGTCGATCACGATTTCGTCGCCAAGCACTGTGTGTTCGCGACCGGCCCCTACGATATCGGCTACGGAATGCGCAACACCGACAAGTACGCCTTCGATGCCGAGAAGGATGTGTTGGCCAAAGAGCTCGAAGTGACGCTGGATAAGTACGAAGCGGTCGCGCAGCGCAAGGCGCCCGGAACGAAAGTGCCGCAGAAGCACACCGCGAAGCCTGTGACGCACTGGATGATCACCTTCGAGGAGTTCAAGCGTGGTCTCGAGCCCTACACTCTCGATTTCGTGGCAGCGCTCTCGAAGGGCGATCCCGACGAATCGCTCAGCTCTTACAAGAAGAAGTTGGCTGAGCTCGCGGAGCTCTACATAGAGAAGGGGCGTAAGGTCGCGACATTCTGGACGATGGGCTTCAACCAGCACTACCGTGGGAGCTGGGTGAACGAGCAGGCGTACATGGTGCATCTGCTGCTGGGCAAACAAGCGAAGCCGGGCGACGGTGCCTTCTCGCTCACGGGGCAGCCCTCGGCCTGCGGGACGGCGCGAGAGGTCGGCACCTTCGCTCATCGCCTTCCAGCCGACATGGTGGTCGGCAACCCGACGCACCGGGCGCGTTCCGAGGAGCTCTGGAAGCTGCCGGCCAACACGCTCAATCCGAAGACCGGCAGCCATATCGTCAAGATCATGCGCGATCTGGAGGAGCGGAAGATAAAGTTCGCCTGGGTGCAGGTCAACAATCCCTTCCAGGCGACCGCGAACGCCAACCACTGGGTCAAGGCCGCCAGAGGGATGGACAACTTCATTGTGTGCTCCGATCCCTATCCGACGATTTCAGGCAAGGTGGCCGACCTGATCCTGCCATCGGCGATGATCTTCGAGAAGTGGGGCGCCTACGGTAATGCGGAGCGACGCACGCAGATGTGGCGCCAGCAGGTGCCGCCTCCGGGACAGACGCGCAGCGACGTCTGGCAGGTGCTGGAGTTTTCGAAGCGTTTCAAGTTGAAGGATGTCTGGAGCGAGCAGGCGATACCCGGTCTGAAGTCGGCCGGCTTCCCTGACGGCAAGCTCCCCGACGTTCTCTCCGACGCCAGGGCGATGGGCTATTCACCGGACGACACTCTGTATGATGTGCTCTTCGCGACTCAGGCGAACAAGAAGGTGGCCTGGCCCGATCCTGTTGCCAAGGGGCACGACAACTGCACGGTGAACGATCTGGGTGAGGACTGGTTTCCCGAGAAGGCGCTTTTCGAGGAGTATGCGGAGTTCGGGCGCGGGCATCAGCACGATCTCGACCACTTCGATGTTTACTACCGCGACGACGTGCGTGGCCTGAAGTGGCCGGTGGTCGACGGCAAGGAAACCGAGTGGCGTTTCAACGAGAAATACGATCCATACGTGACCAAGGGGAGCGGCTTCGAGTTCTACGGTCCGGCGCTCAAGGCGCTCGCAACCGGAGATCTCGACGGAGTTACCGACGGGGAGAAGAAGGGCCTGGCAGGAAAGGCCAAGATATTCTTCCGGCCCTACGCGGCGCCGCCGGAGCAACCCGACAACAACTACGATCTCTGGCTCTCCACCGGCCGCGTCTTGGAGCACTGGCACACCGGAACGATGACTCGGCGGGTGCCGGAGCTGCACCGAGCCGTTCCATCGGCCCAGATATTCATGCATCCGGCCGATGCGAAGAAGCGGGGTCTGGTGCGGAACGATGTCGTGGTCGTGGAATCCCGCCGCGGAAAGGTCAAGGCGGTCGTCGAGACGCAAGGCCGGAATCGGCCGCCTAAGGGGTACACATTCGTGCCCTTCTTCGATGAGTCGGTGCTGATCAACAAGGTCACGGCCGATGTGACCTGCCCGATGTCGAAGGAGACCGACTTCAAGAAGTGTGCCGTCAAGGTGTACAAGGCGTGAGACGATGGCGCGCTCCGGTCAATCACGGCGTGGTTTTCTCTCCGGCACCGCACACGGAATCGGTGCCGCGGCGCTAGGTGGTTCGCTTTGGGCCTATCTTCTGCAGGAGCAGGCCCGGGCGACTCCTTTTGCGTTGCGGCCTCCCGGTGCACTGCCCGAAGAGCGAGTTCTCATCGGTGCCGCGATCGGAATGATGCACCGGGGCGTGATCTTCGGTGCCGGAGCAGCCTGGGTCGCGATACTCGCCCTTTTTCTCTTCGAT
>CAZFNT010000417.1:0-4214 GCA_964520315.1 uncultured Gemmatimonadota bacterium | reverse complement strand
GTGCCAAACAAAGTTACCTGTGAGGTTCATGAGGCTCTCCTATTTGAAACCGTAACAGCTCAATAACCCTGGGCAGATCCCATCGGAGGCACGGGCCGGCAGTAGGATTGCCGTGTGATCGTGTGGCTCATTCTCGGCAGAGGGCTTTGCGGAAGTCTTTGCGGAGCGGATGGACCCAGACGGCCTTCTTGGGGACCGAGGCTCGATGGTGGACATCGAGCTTCCCTCCTATGAAGAGATCGCGGGGCCGGGTCTTCCAAGCGGCAGCCCCAAAACCGAGCAGGGCGACGATGCGCCCCTCAGCTCGAACGAAGTACCGTAGCTGGGCGCCGGGAAGCGGCTGGTAGCCCAGGTAGTGGTAGCGCTCGAGGAACTCGTTGTGCAGGTGGGAATCGTGGCGGTCGGTGACGAGCTGAAGCTCGAGATCTCCGAGTTCGTTGGGTGATGCGGCCTGGAGCAGGGGGGCGGGCTCGGCCAGCAGGGTGCGGCGGAGATACGGCTTGCCGTTGTTGTTGCCGTTGCGTGGCGCGGCGGAAGCTGGAGCAGGGCGTCATCCTGCATGCGCAGCATGGCGACGCGACAGCTCATGTCCTTGAGACGCCCATCGTCGCGTCGCCAGTCGAGGTGTTCACAGACGAGGCGGGACAGACGAGCGCGTGTCGCCGTCGGGTGCTTCTCGATCAGCTGCCGAATCGAAGAGATATCCGCCGCGGAAAACTCGCGCCCGCACTAGCGCATCGGTCCTCCTCAGGGGCTCGGAAGCAGTCTCGCAGCCGAGGCAGGGGAGCCGATGGACGCCCGCTGACAGATCCACTCGGTGAGCGGCGGGATCTGACCGGCGCCGCGAATCCGGACGTTGAGGTACTCCCAGAAGGAGAGCCCATGCTTGCGGCAGGTTTTCTTGAGGCTCGCGAAGGTGTCGCGACACCGGCGGCCTTCGTCGCTGCGCGTCGAGCCGCTGATTTTGCGTTTCTTGACGTAGTCGCGGATGTCCCGCTCGCTGAGGTTGTTCTGCAGCGGAGTATTGGGATGTTCGAGCACCAACAGGAGCTCGGCCTTGTTGCGGTGCATGCGCTTGAGCGCCAGGTCCAAGCTCCGGAAGCAGGTCTTGGCGGCACACAGCTTGTCGAAGCGCGCATCGCGCCGGCTCCTCCAGTGTAGACGGCGTGATCTTCGGCCTGGGCTTTTCGCCCTTCAGCCGGGCGACCTCGTCCCGCAGCTGTTGGATCTGCTCCTGCTGAAGGTGGATCATCTCCAGCAACATCACCACGAGCGGCGTGACTTGGTCGGGCGGGAGGTCCGAGACCTTCGGGATCGTGGGAAGCGTGGGTAGGCCGTCCGAACTCATGCCCGCATCCAAGCACGAGTCCGCGTCTGTGTCCTGCACGATCTTCAGGGTCGTCGCTCGTCGTGCCCGGACTTATTGAGCAGTTACGTTTTCGGCCTGAAAGCGCTTTTCGGGGGCGGAAATGTCAAATCGAGGCGCTCTGTGTGTCTCGGCCGCTGTGGGGCGCGTTCGCTGGTGTCGTGTCGCGGGATCGCAGGGCGTCGCGTTCGGGGGAGCGGAGCCACTGAGCAGGCCTCGCTACGGCAGGATCGGAGGTCGGCAAGCAATACTCCGTCCACCCACTCTTCATCCTCCAATGCCCTATATCGAAACGCCGGACGAAGAGTTCGCCTCGGGCGCTGACCGGCGCGGCGCTGATGCCGGACCTGAGGAAGGGCTAGAACTCTGCCCGCTCCCTCAAGATCCCGACATAGATCGACTTCGACTGCTCGCCGAGCGACGAGGCTTCGATCAACTCGATGCCGGCCTGAAGCTGAGCACTCGCTCGATCCAGGACCCGCTCCGCCGCGGCAGTGGGGAGCTTCGCGCTCGTCGCGAACGCCAGCCAGTCATTGCGTCTGATCCGGTCGCGCTTGCCGGCTACGGGCAGAGCGAAATCATCGCCGGCGATTGCAAGACGTGTCGGGAGAAGGTCGTAGCAGGGCGAAACGTGCGTCAATCGGCTCGGGTCCGTCAGCAGGGCGATGTTCTCGAGGTGCGGATCCACATTGCCGACCCACCGGCTGAAGACGAAGAGACGGAAGAGCTTCAGCGATCTGAACCGCCGAATCGTCATCATGGGCACCGCCCAAGGGGAAATCGTCCCGATCGGGGTTGGCGCGCCGCCGACGTTTACTCATCAGCTCCATCGTGGTATAAAGCTCGTTTTGCGCAAGTGCGCACTCGGCGGCCGACTCCGCATCGCGAGTCGGTTCGCGTCACGTTCCATAAGGAGGAAGCAGGCGATGCCTCTCACTTCGGATCAGAAACAAGCGGTCGTCAAGGACCACGCGATACACGAGGGAGATACGGGGTCCACGGCCGTGCAAGTGGCCATGCTTACCAAGCGGATCAACGAACTCCAAGATCACTTCAAGCAACATGCGAAGGACCACGCGGGGCGCCGGGGCCTTCTCAAGATGGTGGGGCGCAGGCGCCGGCTGCTCGCTTACCTGCGGCGCAAAGACGTAGAGGCGTACCGCTCGCTCATCAAGTTGCTCGGACTGCGCAAGTAGCGCGGCCGAAACTACCGGCGGGAACTAGAAGGCGCGCTCGATCTCGGGCCGCCCCGAATACAGATCTCATGCGTCGGCTCAGCTCGTCCAGATGGCGGGAGGGCGCGACGGTGTTATTCAGGAGAACAGAATGTACAAGCGTGTAGAGGTAGACCTGGGAGGCAAGACCTTCTGGATGGAAAGCGGGAAGATCGGTCGTCAGGCCGATGCAACGGTCATGGTCGGCTTCGGCGATACCGTCATTATGGCGGCGGCCGTCGGTGACAAGGGCAGCGGCGTCGACCGGGGCTTCTTCCCCATGACGGTCGATTATCGAGAGAAGGCGTACGCGGCGGGGCGGATCCCCGGCAATTTCTTCAAGCGAGAAGGGCGCATGGGCGACACCGAGACGTTGGTGGCGCGCATGATCGACCGCCCGCTGCGTCCCAACTTCACGGCTGGATTCAAGAGTGAGACCACGGTGTCGATCAACGTGCTCTCCTCCGACTGCGAGAACAATGCGGATGTGCTGAGTATCACCGGTGCGGCGACCGCCTGTCTCATCTCAGACATCCCCTTCGAGACGCCGATCGCGGCGGTGCGGGTCGGTCGGATCGAGGGGGAGCTGCTGCTCAATCCAACCTTCGCCGAGCTCGAGTTCAGCGAGATGGATGTTGTCGTTGCCGGCTCGCGCGAGAGCATTACGATGGTCGAGGGCGGCTGCAAAGAGGTGTCCGAGAGCGAGCTTGTCGAGGCGCTCGAGTTCGCCCATGGCTGGATCCAGAAGATCCTCGATGCCGAGGATGAGCTCCGTGCCGCGATCGGTAAGCCGAAGCGAGTGGCGGTGGCCGATGTCGTCTCACCCGAGATCGAGCAGGCGGTCGAAGAGAAGGTGGGCGCTCGTGCGGCCGATGCCCTCTTCATCGCCGACAAGATGGAGCGCCAAGAGGCGTGGAGCACCCTCCGCCACGAGGTGGTCGACGCGCTGCTCGAGCAGTTCCCGGATGATGAGAAGGCGATCAAGTCGGTCCTCGGCTCGATCGAGAAGCGGACGATGCGCAGGCGGATCCTCGACGAGGGAACCCGCCTCGACGGACGCAAGCCGACCGAGATTCGAAAGATAGAGTGCGAGGTGGGCATTCTGCCCAGAACCCACGGCTCGGCCCTCTTCACTCGCGGCGAGACGCAAGCTCTGGTGGTCGCGACCCTGGGTACCAAGCGCGACCAGAAGCTCATGGACGAGCTCGAAGGGGAGTACAAGAAGAGCTACATGCTCCACTACAACTTCCCGGGGTGGTCGGTCGGCGAGGCCCGCCCGAATCGCGGCCCCGGCCGTCGAGAGGTCGGTCATGGCGCGCTCGCCGAGCGGGCGCTGCTTCCAGTGATCCCCTCCGATGAAGACTTCCCCTACACGGTGCGGGTCGTCTCAGAGATCACCGAGTCGAACGGCTCGTCTTCGATGGCGTCGGTCTGCGGCGGATCGCTCTCTCTGATGGATGTCGGTGTGCCGATCAAGGCGCCGGTCGCGGGGATCGCCATGGGGTTGATCACCGAAGAGGGCCACGATCCGGTGGTGCTCTCGGACATACTCGGCGCCGAGGATCATCTGGGCGACATGGACTTCAAGGTCACCGGTACCTCCGAGGGGATCACGGCCTTTCAGATGGACTCAA
>CAZFNT010000416.1:0-4216 GCA_964520315.1 uncultured Gemmatimonadota bacterium | reverse complement strand
GCACCTGTCACGCGGATGCAAAGGCGGGCTTCGGAGCGTAGGTGGCGGATTGTGGTAGGCTCCGATTTGTCGCCTCGAATGCCGGAGCCAAGGCCGGTGCAGATCTGGCGACGACCGGCGCCGCGTGGGGCGCGCCGTCTCGCATCTGGGCGCAAACACAGGAAGTCATCTCTTCGCTACCCCTGAGGGCTTGCGCGAGTCCCATGCCCGAGTAATCTCATCCCATGCATTTCCCCATCAACCGCCCGCGCAGACTCCGCCGGAGTGGGGCGCTCCGGCGCATGGTCCGAGAGACCCATGTCGCTCCCCGGGACCTGATCGATCCCCTCTTCGCCATCGAGGGGAGCGGGATTCGAGAAGAGGTGTGCTCGATGCCGGGCGTCTTCCGCTCCTCGGTCGACCGGCTCCACGAAGAGATCGAGGCGGTCGTCGCCGCCGGAATCCCCGCCGTGATCCTCTTCGGCATTCCGGCCGAGAAAGACGCGCTCGGATCGGGCGCCTACGCGGATCGGGGCGTCGTCCAGCAGGCGGTCCGCCGCATCAAGGAGCTCGCCCCCGAGCTCACCGTGATCGCCGACCTCTGCCTTTGCGAGTACACCGACCACGGCCATTGCGGCGTCGTCGAGGGCGATCGCGTCCTGAACGATCCTACTCTCGAGCTGCTCGCGCGCACCGCTATCTCCCAGGCCGCCGCAGGAGCCGACATCATCGCGCCATCCGACATGATGGACGGCCGCGTGGCGCGGATCCGGCGCGCGCTCGACGAGAACGATTTCGACGAGATCCCGATCCTGAGCTACGCGGCGAAGTACGCATCGGCCTTTTACGGCCCCTTCCGTGACGCGGCCGAGTCCGCACCCTCGTTCGGTGATCGTCGCACTTACCAGATCGATCCCGCAAACGCTCGCGAGGCGATGCGCGAGGTCGACCTCGATGTCGCCGAGGGTGCCGACATGATCATGGTCAAGCCCGCGCTCCCCTATCTCGACGTGTTGCGGCGGATCCGTGATCGCCACGACGATCTGCCGATCGCCGCTTACCAGGTCAGCGGAGAGTACGCGATGGTGAAGGCCGCCGCTCAGGCCGGGTGGGTAGACGGGACCCGCGTCATGGTCGAATCGCTCACCTCGATCAAACGGGCGGGCGCCGACCTGATCCTCAGCTACTTCGCGAAGGAGTTCTGCGCGCTTCCGGAAGAGTTGCGGGCTCTGTAGCCTCGCGCGTCCACGTGCCGTTGGCCGCTACTCTGGAGAGCCGACGTCCGGCGCAGGTTCCGTCAGGCGGTTTTCCGCTCCGGGTGTGGGGCTCGCAGTGGTCGCCCACGCACCGCTCCCGTCCGGGATGCGGGCGAAGGCGCGATCGCGACCGATCTCGTCGTAGTCGGCGATATCGACGATCTGTCCCTTTGGGTTCCAGAGAACCAGCACCTCACCCTTCCTCTGAAGTTTGAAGCTCGCGTGATTGGGTCCCTCCTCGGGCGCGCCGTCCGCCCACACCTGAAAGAACGCCCCGGGTTGCAGCGTCAGGGAGGGGAAGGCCCAGCCGGCGGCGACCTGTCCGGTGAACGCGTCTCCGATCATGTAGCCGGCCAGAGATGTGGGGCGGTCGCCGATGTTGACCACCTCGAACCAGTCGTCGAAACCACCGAGCTCATCCGACGCGCCGGTCGCGTTCTGGGCAACGAACTCGTTCAGCACGATTGGGCCGACCGGCAGGGAGGGGTATGCATCGACGGGCCCCTCATCGGCGGCGACCGCGTTGACGGCGATGAGAAAGGCCAGAGCCGAGAGCGCGCCCGCTACGGGCACGGTGGCGAGCCAGCTATATCCAATGGAGCGAACCACCTGCAGGTTCAATGTAGCGATCCCACGGGCGAGTCCGACCCCGATCACGCTGCCCACGAGGACGTGGGTCGTGGAGAGGGGGATCCCGAGGCGTGATCCCAGCAGGATCGTGGCCGCCGCCGCGAACTGCGCGGCGAAACCGCGCGTCGGGGTCATGGCCGTCACGTCGTTTCCGATCGTCTGAATCACTCGATACCCGAAGGTCGCCAACCCCAGGACGATGGCGCCACCCCCCACCAGCAGAATCCAGATCGGAACATCCACCTTGGATGCCAGCGCACCGTCCTTCAGGATGCCGACAACGGCGGCCACTGGCCCCACCGCATTCGCCACGTCATTGGCGCCGTGGGCGAACGCCACCAGGCAGGCCGTCGAGACCTGGAGCAGGACGAAGACCCGCTCCACCGGGTAGTAACGATTCTCCCCGACCAGGACCTGTGTCCGCGGATCCCGTTTCGCGGCCCTCAAGGTCCGGGGGATCCAGTACCAACCGAAGAGCATCAGGAGCCCGCCCACCAGGAGCGCCCACGGCAGCGCCTCTACGATCGTCAGGTCCAGCTTCATGTTCTTCAAGCCCTTGAAAAGGACCGAAAGGGTCAGGACCATTCCGACCGGCACGAGGAGCCACGGACCCACTCGCCGCGCCGCCTCCGTGGGATCGGCCTTGTCTAGGATCAGTCTTTGCAGAAGAATGAAGATCAGATAGGCAAGGAAGCCTCCGATGACGGGGGAGAGGACCCAGCTCATCACCACGAGAGCCAGGGTGTCCCATGCGACGACCCCGAGTCCGCCGGCGGCGATCCCGAATCCGGCTATGGCGCCCACGATGGAGTGCGTTGTGCTCACCGGGAGACCGAACCAGGTAGACAGATTCAAGAAGAGCGCCGCGGCCAAGATGCTCCCGCACATCCCGTAGGCGAGCAGCATCGGATCGTCGGAGAAAAAAGTCGCATCCACGATCCCTTTGCGCACCGTGTCGGTCACGTGTGCGCCGACGAGGACGGCGCCCGCGAACTCGAAAATCCCCGCCAGGATGACCGCGTTGCGGAAGGTCAGCGCTCCGGAGCCGACGGACGTTCCCATTGCGTTGGCGACATCGTTGGCGCCGATATTCCACGCCATGTAGATGCCGACAGCCAGCGTAATGATCGCCAGCGGGTGGAACATCGCCGGATGAAGCATCTCCATCGGATTTTCTCTCCAGGCCTACCCAGCCCGTCGTTACCTGCGGGTCACAAAGGTTCGCAGGCCGTTTCCGAGCCGTTCCGTCGCGCTGGCGACCGCCCCGGTCCTCTTGGTGATTTCCAGCCACAGCACGAAGTCCGGCGTCGACCACTCCTCGCCGGAGCGGTAGAGCTGGCGGCGCAAGGTATCTTCGCATTCGCCGGCGGCTTCCTCCGACCGGCCGACGGCCGACACCAACTTCAGAAAGCGCTCCGCCTCGGCCCCGTGGAACGACGCCTCCGTCAGGTCATCTAGTTCCTCGACGGTTTTCGCCACACACCCGACGGCCTTCATCACCTCGTCCGCGAGGTCCCGATAGTTCGCCCGGAGCGCATCGTTCCAGACGAGGGCGCGCATCGTTGCCGAAACCGCGAGGTCTTCGGCGGCATCCGCGATGTCGTCCATGGCGGTGATCACCTCGAGCAGATCCCGGCGAGCCACCGGGAGGAAGAGCGTGCTGGGCAGATGGTTCCTCAGTTCGTTCTTTGACCTATCGGCTTTCGACTCGGCTTCGCTCACTCGCTCGGCGATCTCTTCGATCCGCGGCATGTCGCAGGCGCTCATAGCGTCCACGAGTTCGGGAATCGACGACGTGGTCTCGACGACCGCTCGCATGAATTCCTGGAGCTCGCGGAAGGGATTCCCGCGTAGCAGGCTCTTCAGAGGATCCAAGGTAACTCTCCTTCAGGGCGATGGCTCGCCGTGGCCGTGGCTCGAACCGCGGATCGTGGTCGAAAGGTGGTGGGGCAGTAGCCTCTGGGCGGTGGATTTCGATCGCCAGGAATCTAGGAACGCGGCTCCGAGCTCCACTCTAACTCCAGCGGGCCGGCAAGCGTATGGCGTCGTCGTTCGAGGCACAAGTGTTGGCGACAGATTCTGACGTTTCGACATAGGGTTGGCGAAGAAATAACTCCCCGGGTTTACGCCCAGATGTGCCGTAGCTCCGGGGAGCTACTTCTTCGCCGACCCATAGCTCAGGAATCCCGTGGGGACTGCGCACTGATCGGCAGACAGCCGTCCCTCTCGGCCAGGCCTGCCCGGTGGCTCCGCTTGGGACGAACTTCCCGCCCTGTGGGCCCACGAAACGCCGCGGCGCGGCGCGCCCCACAGCGGCCGAGCCGATCGGCCCAATGCCAATCCTCTCCAAC
>CAZFNT010000415.1:616-4225 GCA_964520315.1 uncultured Gemmatimonadota bacterium | reverse complement strand
AGGCTCGTGGTTCTGGCCAGATAGATGATCGCAGCGGAAAAGGGGAGCACCGAGACGGCGACGGTGCCTCGATCTCGCCACGCCGGGAGGCCGCGGTACCTCGCCGGAAGGAGTGCGGCAAGGGCGATTGGGGTCGGCGAGGGCAAGCTGGGGCCCGCGGGTGCATATCGCCTCCCGATCCCTCTTCTTCTGACTTTCGTGTGTCTGTACGGGGGCGCGTGCGGCAAGACGACCACGCCGCCGCCGAGCAGGCCGATTATACTGATCGTATTGATCGATACTCTGCGGCACGATGCCGTCGGCGCGAGTGGGGGTGTGCAGGGTTACTCGCCGACCTTCGACTCGCTTGCAGCGCAAGGGTTGCTCTTCAGCGAGATGCGCAGCCAATCGCCGTGGACTCGCCCTTCGGTGGGAACACTTCTGACTTCTCGTTATCCGTCCGAGCTGGGCATCGATCATGGCGGGCACCACGGCGTGATGCAGGCTCTGCCCTCGACTGTCGCTTACCTTCCGGAACTGTTGCGTGATCAAGGGTATTCAGTCGCGGCACTTTTCTCGAATCCGCATCTGAAGATATGGACTCGATTCGATCGCGGCTTCGAGCTCTACGAATATGTGGATCACCGGCTTGCGGCTGAGTTTCGCGGGCGGACGGAGTCGGTGCTGGATTCGTTGGCGCGGGGGAAGCGCCCCTTTTTCTTCTATGTGCATACGATGGAGCCGCACTTGCCGTATCGGGCCCATCCCGAGCTGGATCCGCCGGCGCCGAGGGCAAGCGGGTTCTTTCGCCCTCCGGTGATCCATCGAAAGCTGCTGACATCTCCCGATCTGCCGGCCGATGTGCGCGCGCATATTCGCGATCTCTACCATGAAGAGGTGCTGGCCGCGGACCGATGGGTCGGGGAGCTGCTAGCGCATCTGAGAGCGGCGGGGGCAGCCGACAACACCATTGTTCTGGTGACCTCGGATCACGGGGAGGAGCACTGGGAACACGGCTCGGCTGAGCACGGGCACACGCTCTACGAAGAACTGTTGCGGGTTCCGGCGGTGCTTTCGGTGCCGCCGAAGCTGCGAGGGCGCTTGGGGACCCGGGCTGGGGCGCGGCCGGCGCGCCTTCTCGATCTGGCTCCGACGCTACTCGATCTGGCGGGGCTTCCGCCTTTGGCGGGGGCGAGGGGGGCGAGCCTATTGGCGGCAAGGACGGGGGAGTGTATGGACATCGAGCCGTGGCTTGCCGAGGCGACTCTCTATGGGGATCAGCTTCGCTCGGTGCGCGCCGGCAACTGGAAGCTGATCCGCAGGCGACCGATGACGAGGAGCTCTACGAGCTCGGTAGCGACCCAGGGGAAGGGAACGATTTGCTCGCTACGGGCGGGCGTCTGCCGGAGTACGCCCGACTTGCATTCGCGCTGGATTCGCTCAGGGCCACCTGTCATCTGCCCGCGGAGGGAGCGGCGCGCATCGCCGTGGATGCGGCTACTCGCAGTCAGCTCAAGAGCTTGGGGTATTTGGGGGACTGATCTTTTTCGCCCGGCGGATCGTCGCATTGTGGCTCATGAGGGAGGCCCGGCTTTCGGGGCGATCTACATCGATCTGTCTTGAGTCGTGCGCGCCACGCGGTGGAAAGGGCGCCACCGATGGGGTCGAGCGTACTGCCTCCACAACAGACGCCGCATCGACCTGAGCCGGCGATCGATGACGACTTGCGGCACTTTGGGCGTCATGTCGAGCGCGGGCGTCGAAGGGCGATCGGCGTAGCCGAAGGCCGAGTAGTGATCGAGAGGGAGACCACGAACGAAGGAACACGATTCCTGGTGATCGTCCTCGGTCTCACCCGGAAAGCCGACCATCAGATGGGTTCGAACGATAGTGTGGGGAGACACTCGACGCAGGTTCAGCACCAAATCGCGAAAGCCGGCCGCGGTGTAGTCTCGATCCATGAGCTGCAACACACGGTCGCTGCCGGACTACAGCGGCAGAATCATGTACACGATCTTGCCAGAGGCGAACACATCTTCGAGCTCGTCCCAGTAACGGATCATCCATTCGGGGTGGACATTGCGCAGAGTCAGACCGAATTGCTCCGGGATCGAGACAATCTGGCGAAGCAGCGAGGCGATATCGGTTCCCAGATCTTGCCCCCACGACCCCAGCTCGTCGCAAGATAGGGCGATGCGCCGCTTGCCTTGGTGGAGCGACGCGCGAATGCGTGAGAGCACAACCTCCGGGCGGACGCTTCGCGTATTGCCTTTCGCTTTTCGAATCGAACAGTAGGCGCACTGTTCCAGACAACCGACGCTGATTCGAATGTACTCGGTGTCGACCGAGGGGAGCTGTGAGACCTGCCAGAACCAGCGAGGGGTCGGCAGGTTGCCGTGGCGCTCGGTGAGCTCCACCACATGGCGGGCCAACTCGAATGCTCGTCCAACCCACCCCCGAACTACGGGGTCTTCCGGCAAACACCCGGTGTCGAGAGAGCTGATGGGGACCTGGGCCGCGATGATCTCGTCGAATCGGTCCATGGTTCGAGGCGTCACGATCATGCCCTCGTAGCCGGCGTCGCGAACCGCCTTCTTGTTGATGGCCGGCAAACAGCCGGCGAAAACGAGCTGGGCGCCGGGACGTTTGCGCTCCATGAGCTCGCGATAGACGGCCATCGAAGCGTCCTCCGAGCCTGCCGAGAAGCCGCAGCTATTGAGCACGACGAGATCCGCGTCTTCCGGTTCATCGACGATCGCCCAGTTGTTCTCGCCGAAGTACTTGTTGATCAACTCGCCATCGATGCGGTTTTCCCTGCACCCGACGCTCACGCAGCAGACTCGGTTCATGATTGAGCATTCCTCATTGCGGGCGCTCTCGCGACCCCTGAGCACGCGATGGTGGTCATGTTACCATGCGGGATGCGTTAGACTGGGGGGGGAGAATGGCTCTTCATGCAAGTGAGAGGCAGCGGTTTCAAGGGTGCGTCGAAGCGTGCACCTCTCCCCCGGCCGTTCGCCAATGACGATCGCTCCGAACACGGGAGGAGAGATGCACAGGGTCCACGGATCGGGCGGGACGGCCATTCTGCTCGCATGTATGGCCTTGGCAGCCGGTTGCGGTGGAGAGCCCTTGGAGGAACAGCGCATTCGGTCGGCCGCGAAAATGGACGCCGTTGCGGCTGTGGCCGTGAACCTGCAGCAGGCGCTTCTGGTCAAAGACGAAAGCGCCGCGGACCTGCTGAGGGAGCTCGATAGGCTTCTGCTCGATCATCTGAGGATGAAGCGGCGGCAGGGAGTCACGGAGCTGGGATCGGTGCACTGGAGGAATCTGCGGGTCCGCGACGACATCGAAGAGGTCTTGCTCCGACTGGGTGAGGAGGATTCCGAGACAGCTCTCGCGGGTTTCGCGAAGGTGGTCGCGGGGTGCGAGAGCTGCCATTCGGCGTACAGCAAGAGCTTCGCGAGGCGGGAAGGGGTCGAGAATCCGCGGGCGGCCGCGATGGAATCGAGCTTGGCGGAGATCGAAGGTGTGCGCGAAGCCTGGGCTGCTCGCCGGCCGGTTGGAGCGCCGAATCGGTGACCACCCTGCCGGTTGGGGCGCGGCCTCTACCGGAAAGGGTCGAGGCCG
>CAZFNT010000415.1:0-606 GCA_964520315.1 uncultured Gemmatimonadota bacterium | reverse complement strand
ATGTAGTCGCGCAGCTCGGCGATCTCGGCCTGAGAGTACGTGTCATGCATTGGGTAGGCTTCCGCATTGATGTGTTCGCGGTGAGCCATGAGGCGATCTTCGAGGCTGTCGCGGATGAAGGTTAGATCGACATTCTCAACGGGAGGCATGAAGCGTGAAGAAGTCCCCGTAATCAACGTGCGATGGAGAATCTCCAGGGCCGCGCCGCAACGCATCTGGTCTTCTCTGAAGGGCCGGATCGGCTCCTCGATCAAATGGGCCGTCGGTCCATCGCCTTCGCCGCCGGAGCCGTGGCACTGCCAGCAACCGAGGACCATGTAGGCATAACGTCCCTCATCGACCAGCTTCGCATCGATCTTCGGCGGATCGGTGATCGGAACGACCGGCCCCGGAACCTCGTCCAACCAGCGGCGCGAAAAGAGCTTGATGTGCTCCACCAAGGCCTGAAGCTCTCCTGGTGTCATAGAGACGTTGGCGGGCATCTCCGCGGCGGGAAGCCCCTTGGTGATGGTTCGGATCAGGTCGGCATCTTCTGGAAGAGTGAGGTAGGCGGTTGATCGGCAGTTGAAGTTGGCCACCACGAAGTTGGCGGGGGGAAAGGGGAGT
>CAZFNT010000414.1:0-4229 GCA_964520315.1 uncultured Gemmatimonadota bacterium | reverse complement strand
GAGCCTGGAGCGCGAAGGGGTCGTCAATCGGGAGCGCCGCAAGGGTCTTGAAGCCACCCGGGAGCGGGCGCGGGCCGAGATCGAGGAGCTTCGAGCGACCGGAATAGAAGTGGCCGCCTCTCGCGAAGCCCACGACGCCCGTCTCGCCGAGCTCGCGGAACCGCTCGAGGCCGCGCGGGCCCGCACGGAGAAAGGGGACGAAGCGGTGCGGGAGCGTCGTGAGAACGAGGAGCGGATCCACGCAGAGGTAGAGACCTTGCGCGCCGAGGTCATGTCGCGCGTCGAGGCCCGCGAACGGCTCGCGACAAAGGAGTCGGCGCATATGGCGCGCGTCGAGGCGCTCGAGGAGCAGCGGCGGGCCGAGTTGGCGCGGGGCGAGGGTGCGACCGAGACCCGTGTCAAGGCCGAGGAGCGGATCGGCGAAATCGAGCGCTCTCTCGATCTGGCGCGGGAGCGCGAAGCGGTCGCCGAGGAATCTCTGCACACCCTGGCTGAGCGGGAGGGCGCCCTGCAGGAAGAGGCCGAGCGATTTCGGGCGGGAGTCGAGGATCTGCGCGGGAAACGCGATGCTGCTCAGGCCCGTCTCGGTGTTCTGCGCGATCTCGAGGCCAAGCTCGAAGGGTATGGGCGCGCCGTCCGAGAGCTCATCGGCGATGGTGCCGAAGCCAATGGCGTCGAGGGTGTGCTGGCTACGGCGCTACGGGTCGTCGAAGGTCACGAGACGGCGATCGAGGCCGTGCTTTCCGATCGGCTCCAGGCGGTCCTGACGTCCGACGAGGGCGCGGCCAGATCCGCGCTTGCGCGAGTCCGCGATGGGGACTGGGGACGAGTGGCGTTGCTCCCCAGATCGTTGGCGGGCCGGAACAGAGTGGCGAGCGCCGCCCGATCAGATTCCGGCACTGGGGACGGGATCGTGGGGCCCGCGTTGGAACAGATCGAGGCACTGGACCAGAGGGCCGAGGACGCGATTCGCGGCCTTCTCGATCGCGTGTTGATCGTGCGCGATCTCGACGTGGCGATGCGGCGGTTGGGCGCCGATGCCGATCCCGGGTGGACCTATGTCACACGCGGTGGCGAGGTCGTGGCTCCGGGTGGCATGATCATCGGCGGCCGAGAAGGCGACGGAAGCGCGGGCTCTCTATTGAGCCGCCGGCGCGAGATCGAATCGGCGGACGAGCTCGCCGATCGGTTGCGCCGTGCGCTCGAAGAGGCGCGAGGCGAAGCGGGACGCGTGACCGATGAATTGCGGGAGCTCAAGGCGGCAACCGGACAGACGCGGGCCCAAACCGATGCCGCGCGACGCGAGGTACACCAGCTCGAGGTCGAGGCGAACCGATGCCGGGAACGGCTCCGCGCCGCGCAGGTCGAGATCGAGCGCTCCGAGGCGGCGATCGCGCAGTGTGACGAGAGTGCCGGTGCGTTGCGGCGCGAGGCGGAATCGATCGGCGGCGCGCTGCTCGAGACCGACGCTCACAGAGACGAGCGCTCGAACGCGCTGAGCGAAGGGCAGAATGCGCTGAAAGATGCGCGCCAGGCTCGTCAGATGATCGAGGAAGAGGTTTCCGCCGGACGTCTCTCCGTCGCTCGTCTCGATGCCGAGATTAAGAACATAGAAGCCGCCGAGGCCCGCGAGCGCCAGAGGATCGAAGAGATGGAGGCCAGATCGGAGCGTCTCGAGGCCGAGGTGCGCGATGCCGCCACCGCGATCGAGGAGCTGGCGAGCGAGGCCAAGCGTATCGATGCCGATCTCGAGGGAGCGCTCGATGAAGAAAAGGGTGTCGCCGCTGGAACCGAGGAGCTCCGCGCCGTGGTGAACGAGGTGCGAGAGGAGCTCCGGGCTCTCGAATCGAAGGCCCGCGATGCTCGGCGACGGCACGATGCCGCTCGCGAAGAGCTCCACGAGATCGAGATGGATACGGTCGAGCTACGGACCAACCAGAAGGCGCTACGAGAGAACATCCAGCAAAACCACCGCGTCGACCTGGTCGACGCGAGCGCAGTAGACGCGGCCGAGCACGAGGCGGAAGACGAATCGGCATCTATGGGCGAATCCGACGACACCGAGACGCCTGCTGACCCGAGTGAATTCGACGACCTGGAGGACCCTGAAGCGCGCCTCGAAGAGCTGCGCCTGTCTCTCGACCGTCTCGGCCAGGTGAACGTGCTCGCGATCGAGCAGCACGACGAAGAGAAGAAGCGACTCGATTTCCTGATCGAACAGCGCCAGGATCTCTTCGACGCTCGCGACGGTTTGCAAGAGACGATCGATCGGATCAACAAAGCGGCGCGCGACGCGTTCTCAGAGACCTTCGCCCAGATCCGAGAACATTTTCGCGAGCTCTTCGCGACACTCTTTAGAGACGGCGATGCCGATGTCTTTCTCGAAGAAGACGTCGATCCGCTCGATGCTCGCATCGATATCATTGCTCGCCCCGGGGGCAAACGCCCACAGAAGCTCAGTCTGCTCTCTAGCGGCGAGAAGACCATGACCGCGATTGCGCTGCTCTTCGCGCTCTTCCGTGTTCGCCCCTCTCCATTCTGCCTCTTGGACGAGATCGACGCCCCACTCGACGATGCCAATATCCTGCGGTTCGTAACCTTGCTCGACAAGTTCGCCGATGAGACGCAGTTCCTGGTGATCACGCACAATAAGCGCACGATGGAGGGAGCAGGTGCGATCTTCGGGATCACGATGGAAGAGCTCGGCGTGTCGAAGATTCTGTCGCTGAAAATCGACGATCATCGGAAAGTCGACGATAGCGCTTTGGCCTCGCTCAAGGGGGTCAGTGGAGCGTCGCTGGAATCCTGACACAACCGAAATCCAGCCAAGGACCAGATCAATGACCGGCTACAAGCCGCACGCGATCGAAGAGAAGTGGCGTAACTACTGGCGTAAACACGGTACCAACAGGGCTGCGCTAGGGGACGAATCGCGCGACCCTTGTTACTGCCTCGTGATGTACAGCTACCCCTCCGGCAGTAAGCTGCACATCGGCCACTGGTTCAACTTCGGCCCTGCCGACACATGGGCGCGCTTTCGTCGCATGCAAGGCTACAACATATTCGAGCCGATGGGCTTCGACAGCTTCGGGCTACCGGCCGAAAACTACGCGATCAAGATGAAAGGGCATCCGCGCGCCCACACAGAAGCGAACATAGCCTACATGCGCCACCAGCTCGCTTCCATCGGAGCCATGTACGATTGGGACTACGAAGTAGAGACCCACAAGCCCGAGTACTACAAGTGGACGCAGTGGCTCTTCCTAGAGCTCCATCGAAACGGATATGCATACCGCCGAAACGCTCCAGTCAATTGGTGTACGGGGTGCCGGACCGTGCTGGCGAATGAGCAGGTTATCGAAGGTGAGTGCGAACGTTGCGAGAGCGAGGTAATTCAACGCGACCTTACGCAGTGGTTCTTCCGCACGACGGCCTTCGCGGAGGAGCTGCTCGAGGGGTTGGAACGGATCGACTGGCCCGAGAAGACCATTGCGATGCAGCGCAACTGGATCGGACGGAGTGAAGGAGCCCGAATCGACTTTCGGGTCGCCGGTGGTTCGGCGGCGGGGGAGACACTTTCAGTATTCACGACGCGGCCGGATACGCTATTCGGGGCAACCTACATGGTGCTCGCCCCCGAGCATCCGCTCGTAGAGAAAGTGGTCGGCGCTGAACAACGGAAGGCCGTGCAGTCATATGTCTCAGAAGCGGCGAAGGCGACCGAGATCGACCGCGCCTCGACGGTGCGCGAGAAGACCGGTGTCTTCAGCGGCGCGCACGCGATCAATCCAGTCAACGGAGAACGCCTACCGATCTGGATCGCCGACTACGTGCTGGTGAGCTATGGGACCGGTGCGGTGATGGCCGTGCCTGCGCACGACGAACGCGATTTCGAGTTCGCGACAAAGTTCGAACTGCCGATTCGTCGCGTGATCCTGAACGCCTCGGCGGATCCCGATGAGCCGGTCACCGAGGCCTACGTTGAATCCGGCCTAATGTGTCGTGCGGGAGAGCTCGATGGACTGACCGGCGATGATGCGAAACGCGCCGTCATCAAGCTGCTCGAAGCCGACGGACACGGCGAGGGCACGATCAACTACCGTTTGCGCGATTGGTTGATCAGCCGCCAGCGCTATTGGGGTGCGCCGATCCCAATCGTGCACTGTCCTTCGTGCGGCGAAGTGCCCGTGCCGGACGACGAACTACCGGTCGTGCTTCCCGACGATGTC
>CAZFNT010000413.1:1167-4260 GCA_964520315.1 uncultured Gemmatimonadota bacterium | reverse complement strand
TGGGGCAGGGGACGGGGTTTCGATGCCCCTCCCGGGCCGGGTCACGCTCCGGCCGATCCGCCGGTTCCGGCACTGGGCGGGCTGAGCATCGGCATCGCCGCGACGGCGGGAATCGCCTTTCACGCCGATTTCGAGGTCGCGGCGCGCCCCCTCCTCGTTGGCGCCTGGGTGTTCCTCATCCCGGGAATCCTGGACGACCGTCTCGACCTTCCCTTACTCACCCGTTTGGCGCTGGAAGTCGGGGCCGCGGTCCTGATCGCCGTCTTCTGGGGTGCCGCCTTCGACGCGCCCTTCCTCGCCAGAGCGCTGCTCGTTCCATGGATTCTCATGATCGTGAACGGGCTGAACTTTCTGGACGGATCCGATGGCCTGGCCGCGTGTGTAGCGGTGGGCGGGCTCACCGCGGCTCTTCCCACCCCTGGAACCGGCTCGCTACCCGCGCTCTTCGTGCTCGCCACGCTTCCCTTCCTCTTCTTCAACCTTCACAGGCCAGCGAAGCTCTATCTGGGCGACGGCGGAGCACGCTGCCTCGGAGTCGTGCTCGCTCTGGTCACCGCCACGTCCGCGTTGCACGGCGACGTGGCGCGCACGGCAGCAGGCCCCGTGCTCCTGCCGCTCACGGAGTTGATAACCACTGTGCTCCGCCGCGCGGCGACAGGCTCATCGCTTTTCCGCCCCGATCGCCAGCATCTGCCCGATCGCCTTCTCGCGCTGGGCGTGTCGGCTAGGGGGCTCGCCCTAGGCGGCGGGGTCTTGGCCTTCGCGGCGGCGCTCATGTTGCAGGCATAAAGAAACCCCCGAGGAATTCCCCGGGGGTTTCACCAGCCAAGGCTGGCCGAATTGCGCCGCTAGTTGATGTTGGCGCAGTCGGGACGGCCGGACAGGGGCACGCCACAGTCGGTCTGGGTATTCCAGATCACGCGGCTTGCGCTGTCGATCACGACGGATGGCAACGGAGGGAGCGTGTAGCCAACGCCTGTGATCCAGCCGTAGTTCGGGGCGTTCTCGGGGATCGGACCGAAGTCGACGAGGCCGCTCGTCTGGACGAAGCCCAGAGGATTGACTGTGCCACAGAGGTAGAACGCGTCGATACGAACGAAGTTGGTCGTCGCACCTTCGAGGTGGATGAACACAACGACTTCGAGGGTATCACCGGAGCTGAACGTGTAGAGCTCCGGGGTGTACCAGACTGGGCCGCCGCCATCGGCGAACCAGCTATCGAACCACTCGGTCTGTTCGAAGGTCGCCTTGTCGGCGCGCACGGAAACGATGTCATTGCTGACGGGCACAAATTCGACGGCCTGATTGGCAGCCAGGTTCACGTTTGAAGCCATGGCTGAGCCGGCGATGCCGAGGGACAGGAGAGCGAATAGGGTCTTCTTCATGGGGAAGAGCCTCCAACTGCATGCAGTTTTGCCTGCTGGGGTTGATCAGACCGACATCGAGCCGCATCTCGCATCGTCGAGAGTCCCTCTCGGGACTCTCTCCAGCGCGTGATCGCGGTTCGCGATCGATCCACTTGCACGAGGGAGGATAACGCACTTCCGGCGAGTGTGTGAGGGAATGTCCGTTTTTTTGATCTTGAGCCCTTCCACCACCGTAACCGATTTCGCTACCTAGCGTTATTGGTCCCCGTCAGCCGCCTCAACGGGCGTATTCGCCGGCGGCCATCGCCATTCTCACTCGTCCCCCGACACTCTTCGCTACTATCCTGGGGGCCCAGTCGCAACAGGCTCCCAGTCGAGGGTCATATTGAAAGAAAGCCAAGAAACAGGGCGACCGCTCGTGCTGGTCGTCGAGGACGAGTCGCAGGTTCGCTCGATCATTCGTATGAACCTCGAGGCATCCGGTTGCCAAGTGATCGAGTGCGAAACCGGAACCGAGGCTCTCGATGTGGTTCATGCGCGAGAGCCCGAGCTCATCGTGCTCGACCTCATGCTCCCCGGGTTGAGCGGGCTCGACGTCTGCCGCCGGCTCAGAGAGGAGCGGGGGCACCGAGATCTGATTCTCATGCTGACGGCGTTGGCGGAGGAGGTCGACGTTGTACTCGGCCTCGAAGTGGGTGCGGACGACTACCTCACCAAGCCCTTTGGCGCCCGGGAGTTTCGAGCCAGAGTGCGGGCTCTGCTACGCCGCGCGCGTGTGACCAAGACGGCTTATCGCATCATCCCATTGGGAAAGGGAACCGATATCGATCTCGACCAGCGAATCGTCGTCCACGGTGGTGGAGAGCTTTCGATGACCGGCAAGGAGTTCGATCTGCTCGTTCACCTCGCGCAGCGTCCGGGGCGCGTGTTCAGCCGCCAGGAGCTGCTCAATGCCGTTTGGGGCATCGATTTCGTCGGGATCGATCGCACGGTCGATACCCACGTGACCCGCGTGCGCAAGAAGCTGCGGGCGGCGCTGGGTGAGTCGGAGGTCATCGAGACCGTCCACGGCATCGGTTATCGTTTTCGCCGGCCTGTCGAGACTTGACCCAACTCAGTCCGTGTCTTAGAGAGGACACTGGCTGTCTCCCCGCGGGGTCCTCGAAAATCGAGCTTGCGAACGCCTTGCGCCACGAGCGATTGAAGCAGAAGGACTTGACTGAGACGAACGTCAGTGGCATGACACCTGCAACTCCAGAGCCGGTTGGATGACCGCACTGCGCAGCCAGTGAATCCCGCTCATCACGCTTTGGAAAGCCCTTCCCTGGAGAAGAGAATCATGAGACCAGTACAATTCATGCACGAGACGAGTCGGATCCTGCTCGTATGCGGCAGCCTGCTGGCTGCGTCCACCGGCGCCTGGGCGGCCGACTCAGCCGACCCCAGCGACCCGACGCTCCGCGACTCGGCCATCGCCCGAGAGCGCTATATCCAGGCCCTGAACAAGTGGCCCGCCGAGACCCGCGAGCACGCTTTGGAGCTTGCCGCCCGCCCCGAGGTCATCGAGAAGCTGAACAACAACCCCGGCTACTTCCGAGAGGGGAACGCGGCCCTATCGAAGTACCCCGCGCGCACGCAGGAAGCGATCCGTTACTTCAACGATCGCCCGGCCGCGGTCAAGCTGATGTACCAGAATCCAGGCATGACCAAGAAGGTGGGGCATTAC
>CAZFNT010000413.1:0-1157 GCA_964520315.1 uncultured Gemmatimonadota bacterium | reverse complement strand
AGCAGACCCGCGCGGTCGTCCGCGATCTGGAGCGGCATCCGGAGCAGTTCCGCGCTCTCTTGGGCGACAAGCGAAAGACCGGCTACTTCGCTGACCATGCGAAGAGGAACCCGGCGCTGGCCCGCGAAGAGGCGGAGCTGCTGAAACACCACCCGGAATGGCGAGACGATGTGTGGAATTCCGAGGCCAAGACCCGCTACATCCTCGACCACGAGGAGCGCTTTCCCGAGTATTCCAAGAAGGTCAACAACTACGCCGACACTCATCCGCATCAGGTCGAGGCGGCCTGGCGGAACGAAGGCCGCTCGAAGAAGGTGATCGATGCGGCGTCCAAGAACCCTCGTGCCGGCAAGCGAGTCACCGAGGATGCCGCGAAGCATCCCGGCGCCACAAAGAAGGCATGGGACAACCCGAAGAAGTCGAAGAAGGGCTACGACAAGGCGCAGCAGAATCCCGAAGAGGCCCGAAAGGCCTGGAGGAAGCGCGACGATCACGTGAAGAAACGCAAGAACCGCGCGAAGGCTCGCCGCCACGGGCGACGCACATCGTCGAACGCCAGCGACGGCTAGCGTCGTACTCGAACGTCGGAACCCCCGATCGGGAGCACCCTACTCCTGGCCGGGGGTTTTTCTGTACCTGCGCGATCTCCGCGCTACGATTCGGGCTCCAACCCGCTCTCGGAGTGCGAATGCCCTGCCCGACGCTCTACCTGATAGACGGATACGCCCTTGCCTATCGTGCCTACTATGCCCTCATCCGGCAGCCGCTGACGAACGCCAAGGGCCAGAACATCAACGCCGTCTATGGCGTGACCAACGGTGTGCTCGATCTGCTCGAAAGGCACCAGCCGGACCATCTGGCCTTCGTTCTCGACAAGGGGAAGACCTTTCGGCACGAGATCTTCCCCGACTACAAGGGCACCCGCGCGAAGATGCCCGACGAGATGCGGGATCAACTGGAGCTGATGCGAGAGGTGGTGCTCGCCTTGGGCGTGCCGATTCTCGAGAAGGAGGGGTACGAAGCCGACGATCTCATCGGCAGCCTCGCTCGTCAGGGTGAGGGCGCGGGGCTAGACGTTTTTCTGGTCACCAACGACAAGGATTTCTACCAGCTCGTTACGCCCCACACCTCCGTGCTGACACCGCCGAGATCCGGTG
>CAZFNT010000412.1:0-4270 GCA_964520315.1 uncultured Gemmatimonadota bacterium | reverse complement strand
AACTCGATCTCCGACTTGGCGAAAGACGAAAACCCGGTTTGAATGGCCTATTCGCTATTCGCCTATCCGCCCGCTCCTTGGGCGCCTTTCCGTGCTATTCTGAGCCCACACGGCGTCCGCGAAGGGTGAAGAGCATGCGCAAGCATTCGGCTCGAGCCGGGGCCGCGACAATCGGGATCGCCGCCTTCGCAACGGCATTCGCTACGACCTTTCACGTGCCCGCGCACTACGCGACGATCCAGGAGGGGATCGACGCGGCGGCGCGCGGAGACACGGTTCTGGTCGAGGCGGGGATCTACAGAGGAGCGGGCAACCGTGACCTCGATTTCGGCGGAGTCGATCTCGTGCTCCGATCGGAGTTGGGGGCCGGCGCCACCGTGATCGATTGCGAAGAACTGGGGCGGGGATTCATGCTCCGCGGTGGCGAGACCCGAGAGGCGAGGATCGAGGGCTTCACGGTGCGCAAGGGCAACGGCGGGATTGCGTGTGTGGATGCGTCTCCTACGATCGTTGGTTGCTACATCACGTCGAACTCTACCGGAGCCTGGCCGCCCAACCAGCGTGGACTTGGCGATCCACCGCCGATCGAGGGATCGCATTCGACGTCGATCACGACACCCGCATACGGGGGTGGAGTGTACGGCAAGAGATCGGATGCTTCATTGATCGACTGCGTGATCGCGCGCAACCAGGCCTGGGATGGGGGTGGCGGCGGCGTCTACTTCTTCGACTCGGTGCTCGAGCTCCGTGGTTGCGATATCCACGCCAACAAAATCGTCGGGGGAGGCACGGGATGGGCCGGCGGGGGAGGCGTCTTGCTCTTCAGAACCGAGGCGTTGATCCGCAACTGCATCATCACCAGGAACTCCGCCGAGGAATACGGCGGCGGCATCCTCGTTTCAGATGGACTGGCGCGGCTCGAGAACTGCACGCTCTCCGGGAATACCGGGAGGGGAGACGGACTCCATGCCAGGTGGGATTCGGAGGCGTATCTCGTCGGCTGCGTGCTCTGGGGCAATGGCGACACCGAAATCGAGGGCGATGGCGTAACCGTCACTTATTCCAATGTTGACGGTGGATGGCCCGGCGAAGGCAATCTGAACATCGATCCGCTCTTCCGTGATCCCGTCTCCGCCGATTATCGCTTGCAGGCGCTCGAGTGTGGTTTCGCGGCCGACTCACCCTGCATCGACGCGGGCGATCCTCCGCGTGAGGATTCCATTCTCGACTGCGCCCATGGACTGGGTACCCGCCTCTCCGACATGGGGGCCTACGGGGCAGGGGAGCTGACGCTCGAGGGCAGCGGCGGCATGCCTCCGATCGGGACCGGCGGGGTTCGCCTTCATCAGGTCCGCCCCAATCCGATCAACCCCGTGGCGGCGATCCCCTTCGAGATCTCCGCGCACGGACCGGTCCACCTGGCGATCTACGACGCCCGTGCGGCCCTGGTCAGGGTGCTCGTCGATGAATCCCTGCGGCCCGGACACCACTCGGTGACCTGGGACGGAACGAATTCGAGGGGTGTGACGCTACCATCGGGCCCCTATCTCGTGCGCCTGGTCGCGGAATCGAGCGTACACGAGAGAAGAATCGTAGTGCTGAAGTGATGCCGACTCGATGCGCGATACGAGCGACGATTTGCGCTCTCGCGACGCTCTTCGCGAGTGTCCACATCTGCGCCACCACGATCCGTGTGCCGGCCGAGCACGCGACGATTCAGCAAGCGATCGATGCCGCGGCTACGGGTGACACTGTGCTGGTCGCGTCCGGGGCATACACAGGCTACGGTAACTTCGCAATCGACTATGGCGGGACCGATCTGGTTCTGCTCTCCGAGGCGGGCGCGGACTCGACCATCATCGATTGTGAGCACAAGGGGCCGGGCGTGGTTTTTCTGAATGGAGAGACAGCTGCCGCTGTTTTGGAGGGCTTCACGATCCGAGGGGGAATGGGTGGGGTTGTCTGCGGTGGATCGTCGCCGACGCTCAAAGGATCGCACATCACCGCCGGCGCGACGGAGACCGGTGCCGGCCTCTTCTGTTCGGGAGACGCTTTTCCGTTGATCCAGGATTGCAGCATCGACGCCAACACGGCCGAAACCTACGGAGGAGGCGTCCGTTGCACCTGGGGAGCGTCTCCACGATTCGAGCGTTGCACGATTTCCGACAACTTCGCGGGCTTGGGCGGAGGCGTATATTTCGACAATGACGCCTCCACGGCGTTCGCGGACTGCAGATTCAGCGGAAACGACATCACCGGGCGCGGAGGCTCGGCTCTCGACTTCCACGGCGCCGAAGGAGTGAGCCTCAGACGCTGCATCCTCGAGCTCAACGGGAACGAGTCGTCGCACGATGCCACACTGAAAGCCCGACGCTCGAGCTTCATGATGGAGGACTGCGAAGTCGCGGCCAATTTCGGACCGGGCCTCGACATCGCAGGAGGTTCGCTGATGGCTCATGGCTGCGAGATTCGCGCAAACGATGCCGCCGGGATCATTTCAAATCGATACGACTGGTGGACGACGCCCTCACTCACGCTGGAATCGTGCGAGGTGAGCGACAATCGCGGCCGGGGAATCGATGCGTCTAATACCGACCTCGGCCTGACTGACTGCGAAATCACGGGCAATGTCAGCGGGTGGGGCGCGGGCATCTCACTCTCGGACTCACCCAATTCGGTCACTCTGACCCACTGTCTCATTGCCGACAATATCTCCACCTCAGCGTACGGAGGTGCCAGCTTCACGGGAGCCATGGTCACGATGATCAACTGCGAGATCGCCGGAAACTCCGCGGGTGGATCTGGCGGCGGCCTCGGATTCGGAAGCTCCACGGCGACGCTCGAGAACTGCAGGATCACCGACAATCGCGCCGAGGGTCCAGGCGGTGGCATCCGAATCGATTTCGCGGATCTCCACGCCCACAACTGCGTACTGTCCGGCAACACCACGACCGAAGGCGGCGGGCTGTACATGAGCGACGCTTTTGCCGCACTCGATAACTGCATGATCACGAACAACGTCGCCGACTCAACCGGCGGCGGCATCGGTCTCTCCGGCTCATCGTTTGCCACACTCCACAGCTGTACCTTCACCGGCAACTCCGCGGGCTTTCGGGGCGGGGCCTTGCTGCTCGCCCACGGCTACGCGAACGCAACGTTGGTAAACAGTATCCTGTGGGGCAATTCTCCCGACGAAGCGAACACCGGTGGTGTACACGGAATCTTGAGCATCCAGTACTCCGATGTGAGGGGAGGCTACGAGGGCACCGCCAATATCGACGCCGACCCGCTCTTCTTCGATCCCGTGGCCGGCGACTACCATCTTTCGTGGGGCTCTCCCTGCATCGACGCAG
This sequence comes from uncultured Gemmatimonadota bacterium, assembly GCA_964520315.1. Lineage (GTDB taxonomy): Bacteria. The sequence goes on along the minus strand of CAZFNT010000412.1, from coordinate 917 downwards.
GTAGCAGCAGCGGGGCTCCCGATGTCGATTTCGAGATGGATACCCGGCCCGCGGGCGAGGGCTACGACATGGGAGCCGACGAGCATCTCGCGGTCGCCGTCTCGTCATCGACGCCTCGATCCCACGCGCCCCTTCTCGGTCGCCCCCATCCAAACCCTTTCAATCCCCGGACGGAACTCCGATTCCACCTCGAGCGCACCGGCCCTGTGCGCCTGGTGATCCACGATCTGCGCGGAGCGATCGTGCGCGTGCTGGTGGATCGGATCGAGCGGGGTGGCGATCATGCGCTCGTCTGGGACGGACGCAATTCGGCCGGCGCGGCCGTGGCCTCGGGCCTCTACATCGCCCGCATAACGACCGAGCGCTCGACGGCCGAGCGCAGCCTCGTCCATCTCAAGTAGAGAGGCCGCTCCACGACGAGCGCTCCGCCTCTCGAGCGCCTCGAAACTCGAGTTTATCGCCCGATTTCCGAAAACCGCGATGAACCGTGCGCTCTTCCGCACCGACCGGCTCTCGCGCTCCCGTGGCCGGAAGGGAAGCAGGACGGCGAGTTGGTCTTCCATCCCACGCCGGCGCCGAACGAAGACGATCTCGCTCGCATCGCGCGGCGGGTTCGGAGCAGGGTCGCCCGGGAGATCGAAGTGCGCGGATTCACGATGGCGAGCGCTGGCGAGGAAAAGGGCGACTCGGATGACGAGATTCTCTTGCTTCTTGGCCACACCTCCGCCGCCGGCACCATCGCGCAAGGTCCGCGCGCCGGGATGCGCATTCCCCCGTCGGCTCTCCTGGGGCGGGGAGCTGGCGGGGCGGCAACGATCCGGCGCGACACCAGTGCCGGCGGGTTCAACATCCACGCCAGCGTCGCCTTGGAGGCCGACGACCGCCCCGCCTTGGAACGTCTGTGCCGCTACATTGCC
>CAZFNT010000411.1:3659-4270 GCA_964520315.1 uncultured Gemmatimonadota bacterium | reverse complement strand
GTCGGGATCGCGCCGCAGCATCTCGCGAAGGTCTTCGATCCCTATTTCACCACCAAGCAGCGCGGCAGCGGCCTCGGTTTGGCGGTCTCGCATTCGATCGTGAGGGCTCACGGGGGGCTGATTCGCGCGGAATCGGAGCTCGGGACCGGGACGACGATGATGGTGTATCTGGCGGCCGACCCCGAGATTGAGACGGCGCCGGTCGACGCGGAGCCGGCCCTGGTCGGAGGCAGCGGCAGGGTTTTGGTTATGGACGACGAGGAAGCGATCGGGAAGCTGGTCGGCGCGATGCTGACGCGGCTCGGCTACGACTCTTCACTGGCGCGAGCGGGGGAGGAAGCGGTCGATCTCTTTCGGGCCGCCCATGATGCTGGGGCGGGCTTCGACGCGGTGGTTCTCGATCTGACGGTGCCGGGAGGGATGGGGGGGCGTGAAGCTCTGAGGGAGATGCGGAAGATCGATCCCGGCGTCAAGGCGATCGTCGCCAGCGGATACTCCAACGATGCGACGCTCGCCGACTTCGAGCGCTACGGTTTCCGCGCGTCGATCGCCAAACCCTTCGGCGTGGGGGAGCTGAACAGGGTCCTGGCGGCGATGTTGGAGGAGCGGCC
>CAZFNT010000411.1:0-3649 GCA_964520315.1 uncultured Gemmatimonadota bacterium | reverse complement strand
ATCGCGCCGCCTTCGCTCCCCGCGCGAGTCAAGTCGTTTCGCATCGGTCCGATACGTCGAACATGCGTACTCTGCTTCGACTCGCTTGGCGAGGCGCGTGCTTCATGGTGCCCGCCACAACCCTTCCGATGCCCGCCCTCGGCGAATCCTCGCCCTTTCCCGCGGGGAGCCAGGGCGACGGCACGCTTCGTCTCTCGCTGGAGATCCCCTTCCGGGCGCCGGTTTCGTACCGCTACGGTGAAGATGGCGGTCTGCGCATACTGATCACGAGCGGGGTAGACGAGATCGGTCGCTCCTCTATCGCCCCGACCGCGTTCGACCAGGTGGCCGCGCTCCGGATGGGGCGAATGGAGGGGGCGGAGACATCGGTCGAGATAGAGCCGATCGTGCCGGGGGCGCGGCTCGATGCGATCGTTCTCGACGAGCTGATCTTCGTCGATCTCTTCCCGGCGGCGTTCGCGATGCGAGAGATCGTGGCTCGGGGGGAGCCCGATCCGGTCGACCCGCCGGTTCCTCCGCTCGAAATCGTTCCGGCGCCTGAGCCAGAGGGTGCACCCGACAGCTTGCTCTTCGAGGAGGGGCTGCGGCAGCGGCGAACTCTCGCCCACGATGTCGCCAACCACCGCTTCTCCCTGCTCCTGGAGCGCCATCCCTCTTCGCCCTACGCCACGGCGGCGATGGTGCAGATCGCTTCGGTCTTCGATGACCTCAGAGCTTCGAAGAAGGCGGGACTCGCCTTGGAAAGGGCTCTGCGGCGCTCCGTCTACGGCTCGGCCGATTCGCTGGCGAGACCCGATCTGCTCTGGGCCTCTTCGCGCGCCCACGCGGCGGCGGATCGCTCGTATCGAGCCTACACACGGGCGAAGGAGCTGCTCGAAGGCTTCCCGGCGCATGGTGCCTTCCTGGAAGCCGGGGTCGCCGTGGCTGAGGCGGCGCTCGCTCTGAACCGGTATCCGGATGCCCGCGAGGCGATCGACGCGGGTCTCGAGGCGGCCGTCGCTCCGGCTCACACTCTGAGGCTCCGTCGGGTTGGCGCGCGGGTCGAGCGAGAGGCGCGGCGATTCGAGGCGGCATTGGCTCATCTCGACGCGGCGCTCGTGCTGGACGGGGCTCCGCGCACGGAGCTTCTGCTGGAGCGAGCGGATATGCGCTTTCGAGCGGGTGATATGGAGGGCGCGCGCGCCGACTACCGGCTAGTGCTCGAAGAGGGCGCGCAGAAGGGGGACAGGGAGTGGGCGCGCTTCCAGGTGGCGAATACGCTCCTGCGCTCCGGTGAGCTCGAAGGCGCCGCCGAAGCGTACGGGGAGCTGGTCGAGGAGCATCCCGATGCGCGATGGCGCCGGCGGGCCGAGTGGCGCAAAGAGGTCTCGCTCTGGGCCTTCGCGCAGGCGCGGGAGGTGCAAGGGCTCACCGGCGTTGCGCCGGAGCTCGCTTCGGGTCGTTCACCATGAGCACTCGCACGGTCTCTCTGGCGGAAGAGAAGCGGCGGCTCGATGTCGCGCTCGAAGAGGAACGTGAGGCGCGCCGGCGGCTGGAGCGGCACTGTCGTGAGCTTCAGGCGGCGGCTCGGATCGCCGCGAGTGCCGGCGAGATCGCCCATGAGCTGCGCAATCCGCTCTTCAGCATCGAGGGTTTCGCCGAGCTGGTCGGCGCCCGCCATCCCGCTGATCCAAAGGTCGGGCAGTGGGTGGGGCGGATCCTCGAAGGGGTGAGCGGAGTCGAGCGGGTTCTGAGTGCCGTCGTCGATCTGAGCCGCCACGAGGAACCGTGCATCGAAGCGGTCGAGGTCGCCGAGATCATCGAAGGTGCACAAGCGGTGTTGCGCGCCGAGTACCCGCCCAGCGAGAGCGGTTGGACCCTGTCGCGACGGATCGAGGGCGATCCGGTGCTTCAGGTCGACTCCACCCTTGCCAAGGAAGCGGTGCTCCACCTGCTGCGCAACGGCGTCGAGGCGGGAGCCACTCGGATCGACGTGGTCTGCAGGCGCGTGGGCGCGGCGGAAGCCGAGATCGTCGTCGAAGACGATGGCGAGGGGATTCCCGCTCATCAGATGGAGCGCATCCGGCGCCTTTTCTACAGCTCTCGACCCGGCGCCGATGGGATCGGACTCAATCGTGTCGAGAAGATCGCCTCTCTCCACGGGGGCGATCTGCGCCTCGATGCGCGCGACGAAGGCGGCACCCGCGCTTGCCTGATGCTTCCGACTTGCTCGGCGGAATCCGGAAGGTCCCAACAATGAGAAAACGTATTCTCGCCATCGACGACGACCCTCTGGTCCGCGAGCTGATCGGGGAGGCTCTGGGCGGGGAGTTCCGTGTCGACACCGCCGAGACCGGCGCCGAGGGGTTGGAAAAATGTGACTCTTTCGCCCCCGATTTGGTGTTGTTGGATGTCGGGCTTCCAGATGTCGATGGGCTCGATCTGGTGGAGCCGATTCAGGCCGGATCGGTGGTGATCGTCATGACCGCCAACTCCTCGGTCGAGGGAGCGGTGGAAGCGATGCGAAAGGGCGCCTTCCACTATCTCACAAAACCGACGCCGATCGATGCCTTGCGTTCGCTGGTTCGGCGCGCGACGGAGATGGTCGAGTTGAGGCGCGAGAACAAAGAGCTGCGGCGGCGGGTCACGGAACAGTTCGGCGAAGAAGCGATCATCGGAAGGTCGCGTGCAATGCAGGTGGTCTTCGAGACGGTCGAAATGGTGGCCCAAAGCGGCTCGACCGTGTTGATCCAGGGCGACACCGGCACCGGGAAGGAGTTGATAGCGCTGGCGATTCATCAGGGAGGAACGACGCCCGAGGGACCATTCATCAAGATCAATTGTGCGGCACTGCCTTCCGATCTGCTCGAGTCGGAGCTCTTCGGGCATGAGAAGGGTGCGTTCACGGGGGCCGATCGCCGCACGATCGGCAAGTTCGAGGCGGCCGACGGAGGGTCGATCCTGCTCGATGAGATCAGCGAGATCGCGCCACCTTTGCAGGCGAAGCTGCTGCGAGTGTTGCAAGAGCGTGAGTTCTACCGGATCGGGGGAACGACTGTGGTGCGACCTCGGTGCCGTGTGATCGCCACGACCAACCGGCCGCTCAAGCAAGAGGTCGAGCGCGGCGCGTTTCGCGAAGATCTCTACTACCGCCTGAATGTAGTGCCGGTCGTCGTGCCGGCGTTGCGTGAGCGCCCCGGCGATATTCCGCTACTGATCGATCACTTCCTGCGTCGATTCAATGGCGAGCTCGAGAAAAACGTGGAGCTTACCGAGGATGTGATCGCATATCTGACGGAGCTGCCGTGGAGGGGCAACGTGCGCGAGCTCGAGAACTTCATCGAGCGGGCGGTAGTGATGAGCCGCAACAACCTCGTATCGCTTGCGAATATGCTAATTCCCGAAGAGGAGCCCAGCGCGGCCGAGCTGCCCTTCAGGGTCGGTATGACGGTGCGCGAAGCGGAGCGGACGCTGATTCTGCGCACGCTCGACGAGACCGACTGGAACCGAACCAAGGCCGCTGAGATACTGGGGATCTCGATTCGCACGCTTCGCAACAAGCTGCACGATTATCGAGAAGAGGATGCCTCGCTGGTGCCGCCTCCGGGGGAGCGACGCTGAGGATGCGGCTTCCGGGCCGGTAGACGTGGATTCCAGGTCGCAGTACGCT
>CAZFNT010000410.1:0-4276 GCA_964520315.1 uncultured Gemmatimonadota bacterium | reverse complement strand
AGATGCTCATGTCGGAGGTCTTTGGGGCAGCGGGATATCGAAGCGCCGGGTTCTTCACCGGGCGCTACAACGATACGGAATACGGTTTCGACCGAGGATTCGACCTTTATCGGAACTACCGGCAGCGCTCCGACCCCAACCGAGCCAAAAGCTCGTGGCCGCACTTTTTGCCCGATCTCTTCGACTGGATCGACTCCCCGGATGCGCGACCCTTTCTGGCCGTGCTCAACCCGGCCGATCCCCATCGGCCCTATCTGCCGCCCGTGGCGTACCGGAGACCTCATGTCGGGCTCTACAGGGGCATCCTCTCGCAGATCGGGATGTCGAGGGATCTGCTCATGGGTATCGACAGAGATCGTGATGGTTGGTACCTGTCGCTGAACGAGCCTTCGCGGGCAGAGGGCGGTTGGCCGCAAGGATCTTACGAGCTCCCTTCCGACCGAACTCACTGTCGGCTCGAGCAGGAAGACATCGACTATCTGAGAAACCGATACGATGCGGGCGTCACCTACACAGACGACCAAGTCGGCTTGATTCTCGACCGCTTGGGCACTGAGATTCTCTCGAACACCATCATCGTCGTGATCGGCGACCACGGAGAATCGCTCGGGGATCACGGGGTTTTTCTTCACTGCACCAACCCTCCCCGTCTCTACGAAGAGATCACCCACGTGCCCTGGATCATGAGCGTACCGCCTAGGTGGCTCGAACCGGCTCGAAGGGTGGTTCGGGAGCCGGTGATGCTCATCGATCTGATGCCGACACTGCTCGATCTGATCGAGATTCCGGTGGAGGATCGCCCGGAAGGGATGCAGGGGAGGAGTCTGCTCGGTGTGATCCGCGGCGAGGAAGCGGAGGATCCGGACCGGGTCGTCTTGTCGGAAGCGGCCGGATACGGCCGCCTGGTCAGCATGGTGCGACAGGGGGATTGGAAGCTGATCTCGACGACTGCGAAGCAGCGATTGCCGAGCCTGGAGCTCTATGATCTCGGATCCGACCCGGGCGAAACCGAAAACCTGGCGCGGCGGGAGCGAGCCAGGGCCGATCGCTTGCTCGCGAATCTCGACTCGTGGATCAGCCGAAGTGGTGGTGTTGCGGGCGAGGTGAGCCCCGGTCGACCTCTGCCCAGGTGACTTCAGACCGGTCCATTTGCTATCCTTCAAGTCAGCTCTCCCCCAGCCTCGGGAGCAGCAGCCGGTGCTCGCGACGTCGCCGATGTCGAAACGCGGAAAGAACCCAATCGCGTAGAGGCGCCTTCTTTCAGAGCTTCTCGTCATGGAGACAGGATTATGAAGAATGTCCTGACCGAGCTCTTCGATATCGAAACCAAGCGCCCAATCGAAACGGGGCTCTTTCGCTTCGGTTCCGCCCTGATCGTGTACGAGACGATAGGCGGGCTGTACCTCCTCTGTATCGACGAGCTGACCAAGTTCGACATGATGTCTCGGCCCACGGCAAGGGAACGGTCGCTGACCATAGGTACCTCGCGTCCAACATCTTCATCCCGGGATTCTACGGGCTGAGCGAGCAAATCGCCCTCACGGAGAAGTTCATGAAAGACGAGAAGATCGGTCTTTCGATCCTCGCTCCGCAAGAGGTGCTCCACGGGAGCAAGATCAGAATCACGGCGCGGATGGCGAACATCGGAGTGGGACATATCTACCCATCGGGAGCCGCGGCGGACCTGGTGGAATCGTGCCTCGAAGTGACGCTGAAAGACGACGAGAGCCGAATGATGGCGCAATATGGGCTGCTCGACGAGGAAGGCAACCTGAACGACGAGACCACACAAATCTACCGAGTCTCTCCCCACGACGTCGACGGGAATCCTCTCGATTTCAACGAACACCAACCGTGGGCCTTCAAGAAGCACGAGAGATTCGTTCTCTTCCCGAAGACGTTCGACGAGTACGTATTCGAAGTAGATCTCGCCGATTTCGACACCAGAAAGATCTCTATCGACGCCACCGCAAGGTACAGGTGCTTGAGCAAATCCACCGCGGATTTCTACTTCAAGGGGTCGAAGACCGTCCCCATCACCGATATGGCCAAGAAGTCGTTCGAGATCGCTGTGAGGGATGCTCCGATATCGGTGGAGCAGCCGGACCACTCTCCGGACGCCTCGGAGATCGGCGATGGTCTCATGAAGAGCGCAGTCGATCTCACCTTGAAGTACACGCTGCCGAGAGTGGCTTCGAATACAGCCCCGTAGTCCGAACACCCCACCGATCGCGTGATCAATCGATCACGCGCCTGGATGCCGTGTGCGCCCCCGTGCAGGCTGGCCTATCATGGCCGCTTGACGATCGCGGCCACAGCGGCGGCACCGGCTCCGCCTCGAGACCTCTGCGCGTGGATTCGCAACATGAAGAATCTGGTGACCGAGCTATTCGATATCGATGCCAAGCGGCCGATCGAGACCGGCCTCTTTCGTTTCGGCTTCGCCGTGGTCGCCTACGAGACGATCGGCGGAGCCTACCTCTTCTTCGTCGACGACCTGAACAAGTTCGACATGATGATGCTGCTCGGTCATGTCGCTTGCGGCTGTCTCTTCGTCATCCCATGCGTCATGTTCTTGATTCGATCTACGCAGTATCGGAGGATCTTCAAACAGAATCTCTACTCCGCGGTACTCATCGCCACTTCGGCGGCCATGTTGTACACCTTGCTCTCGGGCATCATACTGACCTTTGTCGGCGTGACCCAACACCGGCTCTTCTGGTGGTCACATATCGTTGTATCGGCTTGCACCGCTCTCGGGTTCCTATACTACATATCTCAGACAATCACGCTCGTCCTCGCCAACTCGAAGCTCCGTCTAAAGAGCGTATTGAGGAAAAAAGTGTGGCCGGTCTCGTACCAAGTCGTCTCCGTTTGGGCGACAATCCTCCTGCTGACAGCAGTCTCGGCCTATCTCTACACCGAACCACCCAAATTCAAAGATCGAACCGTTTTCGATGCTACCTATGTTCTGAGCCGTGAGAAGAACTTCGGGGGCAATAGTGTAGGCTCCACCGTGGTCACCGAAGATGGGAAACTCCCTAACGAAGAGTACTTCGTCAACTCCAAGTCCTGTGGCCGCGCCGGCTGCCATCCGGACATCTTCGAACAGTGGGAGGATTCCATTCACTACCGCACGCCCAACCCCGCGTTTCGCGGACCGGAGACCGCGTTGATCGAGCTCGAGAACCTGAGGGGAGATCGCAATATCTCGCTATGTGGAGGGTGCCATATGCCCGTCGAGTTCTTGGCCGGTGTCGTAAAGACCGGCGAACGCCGGAAGAGCTTCAATGAGTTCGAAGGTGTCTCTTGTATCTACTGTCACTCAATACAAAGCGTCACTAAAGAGAAGGGCGAACGCAACTGGGCATTTCTCGAGCCGCCATCACGATACCCTTTCGCTTTTTCGGATTCTCCCCTCGGGGTCTTCATCAACAACACCCTCATCAACGCGAAGCCGGAGTTCCACAAAGAGACATACATGAGGAGCCTCTACAGGGAGGTCGACTTCTGCACGGCATGCCACAAGAAACTGATCTATACATCATGGCTCAAGAGTACATATAGCGGCAATAGACACCCAGAGGAGCGGAAAATCTGTAGCGACTGCCACATGAAGCGGGTCGAGGTGAGCGACGATATCTCGGCCGATGAAAAGGGTACGGTAGCAGACCATCGATATCTGGCGGGCAATGTCTTCATCCCCGGGTTGTACGGATTGGATGAGATGATCGCTCTGCAAGAGGAGTTCATGAAGGACGGGAAGATCGGTCTCTCGATTCTCGCTCCACCCGAGGTCGTTCATGGGAGCAAGGTGAGATTCGCCGTTCGTATGGCGAATATCGGTGTGGGACACACTTATCCTGCGGGAGCCTCTGCGGATATCGTCGAGTCGTGGCTAGAGGTGAGAGTCATCGACGACGAAGATCGAACCGTGATGCAGTACGGGACAGCCGATGAAGAGGGGAATCTGGACGAAGATGCGACCTATATCTACCGCATTGCTCCATTCGATGTGGACGGGAATCCGCTTGGCTATACAGTGCACCACTCGTGGCTGTTCCAGACCCACGAGGAGTTCGTCATACACCCGAAGGAATTCGACGAGTACGATTTTGAGTTCGATCTAGCGGAGCTCCAAAGCAACAGGGTAACGATCGAAGCAGTTGCAAGGTACAGATCGGTCAGCAAAGCGTTCGCCGACTACTACTACGGGGAAGAGATGAAGGTGCGCATTATCGACGTAGCAAGGGAGTCGTTCAAGATCGCCATAAAG
>CAZFNT010000409.1:0-4289 GCA_964520315.1 uncultured Gemmatimonadota bacterium | reverse complement strand
CGTTTGTTTCTTTCCGGACCCTAACAGGAGCCTGCCGCGTATCGCCGCATGCGCCTTCGCATAACACGCCGCTTCAGCGACAGCTCCGCTCGCCGGGCCCACCAACGCAGGGGCAGCGCATAAAGCCCTCGCTCCACCCTGAATCTGGCAATAGCGTGCAGGAATCCGAACTTCACGCCCCGAAAAGACAACGCCCTGGGCCGATGGTCATCGGGCGCGAAGTAGTGTCTGAAGAGCGTCCACACCGCGGCCTTGATTGCTTGCTCGTGGTTCCGATCCAGCCAGCGCATTTTCGCTAGCGGACTGTAGTAGGTGCTGAGCCCCAGGTCGACGATATCCATCGCCAAGAGATCGTCTTCAGCGCCGATCACGCGCCCGTATGCAGCGGTACTTGGAATCGGTGAGAATGGGTAGAAGGCGAAGGAGTTGCACGGGTTCCGAGCCCGAATCCACCTGGCCAACTCGACCGTTGCCAGGAACTCCTCGCGGGTCTCGCCGGGAAGCCCGAACATGATGTTGGCGCAAATCCGAATGCCCGAGCCCGCGAGCTTCTCGACGAAACGACGTGTCTCCGCGATAGTGAGGCCCTTGTCGATCGCATCGAGTTGACCTTGCGACGCGGTTTCGACACCGACCGACACGAGGGAGCATCCCCCCCGAGCCAGAAGGGCGAGATCGTCGTCGCTGTAGACCGAAAACTGGTCGATTCGCGCGAAAGCATCCCAGCTCAGATCGAGGCCGTGATTCACGAAACCTGTAGCGATCTCGAGCGCACGGTCTCTTTCGTCGAAGAAGTTCACATCGAGAAACGAAAACCGTTTCACTCCGTAGCACCGAACGAGAGCCACGACCTCATCTATGACTCTCTGGGCGGGAAGAGCCGTATGATTGGAATGGTGAATCGCCTTGATCGCGCAGAAAGTGCATTCTCCGCTACAGCCTCGGCTCGACAGATAACCAAGCGTACCCCCTCTGTCGAGGTACGCCTGAACGTCCACCAGATCGTACGACATCGGCACGGTCGTCGAGATGTCCGATAGCGCCACCCGGTGGTTGATGTGCACGGTGCTCTCGCTGGAGGACTCCTCCGCGTACGCGATACCCGGCAGCCGCCGAGCAGCATCGATATCCGAGATCGTCTCGGCCAGCGACACAATCAGTCGATCGGCATCGCCCACGACGACGAAATCGACGTCGGGATCTCGCGCGTAGACCTGCGGAGCCGCTGACGGCCCCCATCCTCCCCAGACGATCGGGGTATCGGGTGACACTCTCCTGAGCCACCGCGCAAAGCGCAATCCCTCGAGCGTCTGCAGTCCCGGCCGAGAAGAGATCCCCACGAAAAGCAGATCTCGTGTGTCCCCCAAATCTCCAGGAGCCCACCAGCGATCCTGGAGGCGTTGATCCAAGATCGACACGCGAAACCCTCGAGCGATCAGAGCACTTCCGAGCGCCAGAGTCTCCAGCGGCGGAAAGAGAGGCTTCTGCTGCCTGATCACCCGCGGGAAATATAGCAGAATTCGGTTTTTCTTCATCGGACCCCCCATGTCTTCGTCTATCGCGTCGTGTCGCTGATCCATTCCGATCGCCGATCGAGCAAGAAAGGGTCTCGGAAAGACCGGCCAGTCCCAACACTATCCCATCAGAGCGTACACCACTGTGGGGCCGCCCGCACTCCGGGCGGAGCCTCGAGCTCCAAACCGTCGATCCACAACGTGAAGCCACCGCAACCCTCTACAATGGGTCTGACATTCTCGGTCTTGTCTTCCGCCGCCCAAGTATGCGCGCGGCGCGCCGGAAAACCTCGGACGCGGGAAGCAGCGCCCGCGGGGCGATAGGACGACGATCTACTTCCGGGCGATCGCGGTCACGACCAGCTCCGATCCCTCAAGCGCGGCCAAGCGCTTCGGGATCTCCTCGGCGGGAACGCAGTCGGCCAGCGCTTCCGGACCATAATGCCCCTCGTCGCTCGAGAATGTCGCTGAGAATCCCGCCGCATTGAGCTCCCCTTCGAGCACGTCCCGGGAGAAATGAAAGTAGTGGTCACGAGGCGTGAGCCACTCCCACTCCTCGTGCAGATGCCTGCGAAGATAAGAGTCGTAATTAGGGACGATGATCAGGAAGAGCCCCCCGCCACGGAGGATCCGCCGCGCCTCGCACAACGATTTCCGGGGATCGGGGAGGTGCTCGAAGGAGTGGATCGCTACCACCACATCGAACGAGCCGGAGGGGAAGCGCGCATCTTCGAGCTGCCCATTGAAAACGTCGAGCCCGAACTCGGTGCGCGCCCGCCGCGCATCAGGCGTGCTCACTTCCACACCCTTCACGTCGAAGCCGAGCTCGCGAGCCTGGATCAGAAGGAACCCCCACGAACAACCGATGTCGAGCATGCGAACCGCCTTCGGATCGGCGTCTCGCCTGGCGGTCCGAACGTAGCCCAGCTCCCGAGATCGGTCGAAGGGCGATCCCGTCAGTCGATCCGCGGCGTAGCGCGAGGCAAGCTCGTGGAAGGGGACTCCGGCTACCCGATACTGCTGAGAATAGTACCGGCGAAGCTTCGACCTCCCGGGCCGAGGATGGGTATAGGCGAGGCCGCAGTCCTTGCAGCGCCGAATCACAAGGATCGGGGAATACTCGTAGTCCACGTCGAAACGGGTGTGCTTGCAGAAAGGGCAGCGTCGCTCCAGGCGCATCCTCGCCCGGGCCCACTCGAAGGCGAGACGGGTGCGAAGGATGGTGGGCAGCGGTGGACGATCGGTGGCAGCGCTCATGATCTGCGCTCCATTCTGCCCGGTGAGCGGGAGAGTGTCCAGGAAGCACGCAAGAGCACCTGTGACGGGAGCTCAACAGAAGAATCGATAGCCGGGCCTGACCCCAACTCAGGGATTTCGGGGCTCAGTAATCGACCGGAGAGGCGCCGCAGATGGGACGCCAAGGTCTGCGCCCTTACCGACCGTGACGGCCGCCACCACCGGCGGGTAGCGGCCGTGAATCGCTTCTGGGTCAATGGAATCTGGCGGCGGCGACCGAGTGCTCCCAATTCTGCAGGTCCTGGATCATGAGGGCCAGCACCACATCTTCGATCCCGTCCGCATCGAGATCTCGCCCGCCGATAACCGAACGGCCGACTTCGATGTAGCTCGGTCCCTGCCCGAGATAGCGGACCCGATCGATGGCGTCGATCGATGCGTGAGCGCCGGGATTCACGTTGGTGCGTCCGGCGACGAGATAGGCGCGGCCGCCGCTGCCGGCTCCTGGAGCGCCCACCAAGAAGTCGGGCACCAGATCGCCCGTCGGATCGCCTGCCGCACCTACAGAGGTGCCGAGGGCGTCACCGGCCTGTTCGCCCTCGATTCGGGCGCGAAAGAGCGTCGCCAACATATTTGTGGACCCGGGGAGGAGTCCGTTCGATCCGCCAATGTAGTAGACCGCTCCTCGCGATGCGCTCCGCGTCGGTGCGCCGACGATGAAGTCGTCGATCGAGTCGCCGTCCATGTCGCCGATACCGGCGGCAGAGGCGCCCGCCAGATCGAATGGATCGCCGTGCAGTGTCGCCGAGACCGGAGCGATCGGGCCGCTGTAGCCACCAAGGCCCGCCAGATCCGGAACTACGTGCACCGCCCCCGACATTCCGCTGCCACACCCCGGCGCTCCCACCAGTAGGTCCGGGCTGCCATCGCCATCTACGTCTCCCGCGTCGACAACGGCGCTACCGACCATGCAATGGGTGTCACTACCATAGAGAACGATATCGGCGTGGGCCAGGGGGAAAAGCGAGCCCGCCCCTGCGATTGTGTTGCTGAATACGACGTAGGCCGCGCCCCCGGCGTATTGCAACATCCACGACCTGGGCGCGCCGACGGCGACCTCGGGGAGACCATCGCCGTTGACGTCGCTGATGAATGCAACCGATCGCCCCGCCTTGTCGGCGATCATCTCACTCTCGAAGACATGGTCGGCATCGTTGGCGCTAATGCTGTCGCTGAGCGGACCGTAGAAGAGGAAGGCGGCTCCGGGGCGAGGGAAATAGGTCATGGGGGCCCCGACGAGTAGATCGTCCGTTCCGTCTCCGTTGACGTCGCCGGACGCCACGGAGAAGCCGAACTGATCCGCGGCGCTCGCGCCGTACAGGATGGCGGTGCTCGCGCTGAGATCGATGGTCGAGGCGCCCGATGCCTTGGTCAGGTACACGGCGCCGGCCTCCGATCCCATCGTCGGATCGAATCCGTTCGCGACCGCGATGAAGGGGCCGTCGACGCCACCGGCGCTGCCGCCGTGGGCGACCGAGA
>CAZFNT010000408.1:0-4293 GCA_964520315.1 uncultured Gemmatimonadota bacterium | reverse complement strand
ATCTGCCGGTTCCCGAGGCGGAAGACTTGAGTGACGAGGCGCCCTTCAAGGGGAATATGAACCTCGCCGAGCTCGATCGCGTCCTTTCCGGTGCCGGGCAGGGCGATATCCCCGTGGTGATGACGACGATCACCAACAACTCCCTCGGGGGGCACCCGGTTTCGCTCGAGAATCTGCGCGGCACGGTCGAGATCTGCGAGCGGCATGGAATCCCGGCATTCGTCGACGCCGCCCGATTCGCCGAGAACGCCTACCTCGTGAAGCGGCGCGAGCCGGGGCAGGCGACCCGTTCGATCCCCGCGATCGCGCGGGATCAGTTCGCGGGTTTCCGCGGCTGCCTGATGAGCGCCAAGAAGGACGGAATCGCGAATATCGGCGGCTTCTTCGCTACCGACGACGCCGATCTCGCCGAAGAGGCGCGCCAGGTCTTGATCGTGACCGAGGGCTTTCCGACTTACGGGGGCCTGGCGGGGCGCGACCTCGAGGCGATCGCTATCGGTCTGCGGGAGGTGCTCGCAGAGCCCTACCTCGAGTATCGAATCGCCTCGACGGCCTATCTGGCCGACCACCTGCACAACGAAGGGGTTCCGGTCGTGCGGCCCGCCGGCGGACATGCCGTCTATCTCGACGCGCGCCGATTCCTGCCGCATCTCGATCCTGGCGATCTTCCGGGTCAGGCTCTCACCTGCGCGCTCTACCTCCATGCCGGCATCCGCGCCTGCGAGATCGGAACGGTCATGTTCGGCACGATCGACGCCGAGTCGGGCGAGCTCGAACCGGCTCCAAACGATCTGGTTCGCCTCGCAATTCCCCGGCGCGTCTACACGCAGAGCCAGATGGACCTGGTGATCGAGTCGATCCTGGAGCTCCACGCCGATCGCGAACGCATTCACGCCATGCGCATGCTCTGGTCCCCGAGCGCCTTGCGCCATTTCACGGCGCGATTCCAACCGGAGAAGTAGTCCAATGAAGCGCGTCATTGCCATAATTCTATCGTTACCTGTATCGATCTGCTCCGCCCGATCTGCCACGATCGACGTCCCCGGTGATCACGCCCTCATACAAGATGCGATCGCTACGGCCTCCGATGGCGACACAGTGCTCATAGCGCCTGGAACCTACTTCGAGTCCGAAATATCGTTGCTCGGCCGGGCGATAGTCGTGAGGGGAATCGATCCCGACGATCCAGCGGTGGTCCAGGGTACGGTCATCGACGCCCAGACAAGCGGGATTGTGTTGCGCGCCGATCAGAATGAAGGGCCAGCGACCCGGATCGAAGGACTAACTTTGACCCGCGGACGGGGGACTGGTGGGGGGATGTATTGCGCGGGCACTTCCCCGACGATCGACCGCTGTCTCATACTGCGGAACGCCTCCGCCGAACAGGCGTGGAACTACTGTGGCGGGATCTACTGCGTGGGCGGCGCGCCCTTGATTCATCGCTGCTACCTGGTCGGGAACTCCGCGGATTGGGGTGGAGCGATCCGTATCTCTGATGGCTCGACTGCCACGGTGCGCGACTGCGTATTCATCGCTAATTCCGTGCGTTTCGATGGCGCCGGCATCGATGTCTTCGAGGCGGAACCGGCGATCGAAGGCTGCGTGTTCCTAGATAATGTGTCTGGCTACGGCGGCGCGATCTACTGGGCGAAATCGCCGAACGGTACGATTCGCAATTCGATCTTCGACGGTAACTCCGCGAATTGGGGCGGCGCACTATACATATCGGTGTCGAGTCCGGCGATCGCAAACTGTCTTTTCATAGGCAACGACGCCAACTGGGGCGGTGCGGTGCATGTCTTCAACGGATCTCCCGAGATCAACTACTGCACCATGACCGGAAACAGCGCCCGCGATGCGGGTGGCGCCATATACGCCTGGGGCACCGGTTCGAATGTGGCGGTGACCGCTTCGATCCTCTGGAACGACGCTCCGCGCGAGATCCGTGTTAGACTCGGGAATAGCGTCTCTTGCACATACAGCGACATTCAGGGCGGGCGCAGCGGCGAGGGCAATCTCGATGCCGATCCGCTCTTCATGGAGTACTCCCAGTGGACGCAGGTGTTGGCTCCCGGATCGCCCTGCATCGACGCCGGCCCTCCGGGGGAGCAAGACGGCATCTCCTGGCCAGGGTACTATCCGAATGAGCCTGCGGCCGATATGGGGGCGTATGGGGGCGAGGGCGCCGTTGCCTGGTTGCCGGTTCGCTGACCGCTGTTGGTATAGTCCCACCCTCCCCCTTCCACCGAAACCGAGGTTGCTTTCATGTTGCTCTTCCCGCGGGTCGCCCGTGTTTTTTTCGGCCTCTCGATTCTGGCCCTTCCCTTGTCGGCGCAGGCGGGTGGGCAGAGCGCGAGCTTGACCATTCTGCACACGAACGACTGGCACGGGTACGCTTTCGAGCAGGAGTACAAGGGCAAACTGAGCGGTGGAGTGGCCGCCTGCGCCGCCGAGGTGGCGCGTGTGAGGAGGGAGCGGCCCGGCGCGGTGTTGGTACTCGATGCGGGCGATCTGCTCTCGGGCCATTCCGCCGCGCGCTTTGAGGCCGAGGGGGTTCGCGGGCTCCCCTTCGTGAAGCTCTGGGATCGAATCGGGTATGACGCGTGGGCGATCGGCAACCACGATCTCGACCATGGTCGCGCCAACCTCGCCGCAATGCTCGAGAAAATCGAAAGCCCCGCGCTCTGCGCAAACTGGCTCTTGCTCACACCACACGGAGGTCCACCGCATCCGGCTCGGGATCCGGCGCCGGTTGCTTCCCGTCCCTTCATGGTTTTCGAGCGCTCGGGGCTCAAGATCGGTGTCGTCGGTCTGGTAACCCACGACCTGCGCGATCTAGTTTCGGCGAAGACCCTGGCGGGGAGCTTCGTGGGCCGACCGGCCGAAGCGCTGGGGCTGCTCTGGGCGACGCTCGACGAGCAGAGCGATATCCAGATCGCCCTCACCCACAACGGGCTCGACGCCGATCGGGAGCTGGCGAGGGCGTTCCCCGAGCTAGAGGTGATCGTCGGTGGGCACAGCCACAGGTTCGTGCGTGAGCCGGTGATCGAAGGCGACGTGGTGATAGTGCAGGCCGGCTGCTATGGCAAGGTGCTCGGCCGACTCGATCTAGATATCCTGGACGGCAAGGTGATCAAGAGCGAGGGCCGGCTTCTGAATCCGCCGCGCCCGGCCGACGAGGCGATCGAGCCCGGGCTCCTCGCCGCGGAAAAAGCGTTGCGTGAGAAGGTGCGGGTGCTTGAGGCCGAGGTGATCGGTACCGTGCCGGCCGATCTCGGCCGCAGCTACCATGAGCCCAGCCCTCTCGGCGCCACGGTCGCCGAGGCGTTCCGCCGCGCCGCCAAGGCCGACATCGCCTTCGTCAACAGCGGCGGTCTGCGAACCGATCTCTCCGCCGGTCCACTGACGCGAGCACAGCTCATGGAACTCTTGCCTTTTGACAACGAGCTGGTGAGTTTTCGCCTCACCGGCGCCGAGATCGAGAACATCTGTCGCTACAATGCCGTCGCCGCGCAGACCGAGGCCCACGGCATACTGCAGGTCGCTGGTCTTGACTACACGTTTTCTCCCGGTGCGTCTCCGAACGACGTGGTGATGGGGAAGATCACCGTGGGCGGTGAGCCTCTAGACGCCGCGCGGAGCTACCTCTGCACGGGCAGCGACTACATCACGACGACCAGAGCCGAGAAGTACTTTGGGCGCGCGATCGAAAATCGCAAGAATCTGGGGGTGTCGGTGAGGGAGGCTTTCGAGGGGGCTGTTGCGGAGGGAAATCTCGTGGTCGATCAGTAGCAGCATTGGCCGCGACGATGTTCATCGGGCCGAAGGTGGTCTCTACCGTGACTCGGAAGATGTTCGACAGCCCGTGAAGCGCCACTTCCGCTCCCAGGAGCCGGTACAGACTCGAGCCGGTCCCGATGGGCGGCGCCGACCCTAAGAGCGCGGAGTCATGTCAGGACACTAGGCCCCCACGTCGGGTCGCGCGGAGCGACAGCACCGAAAACCGTCGTCATCGTAGCGATCGCGCGGCATGTGGAAGTGCTCTCTGTGAGCGCAGCGCAAGTCGGCGGGATCCTCACCCCAGTCCCCTCCGCCTGGCAGCATCGGCACGCGGTCGAGCGCGGCTTCCTCCATCGGTTCCAATACGCTCAAGTAGCTCTCATTCGGAGAGTTCGCGACTTCGCCCTTCGAGAGAGACGAATCGGTCCATTCGTTGATGTTGCCGCTCATGTCGGCAACACCGAAGCCTGAGACGCAACCGGGGAAGGCGCCGTTCCTACGGAGATGGAAGCG
>CAZFNT010000407.1:0-4294 GCA_964520315.1 uncultured Gemmatimonadota bacterium | reverse complement strand
CGAACGTCCGGCTCTTCAGCCTTGCCTCGAAATCGCCGCGGACGCTCCGATCGCGGCACGAGCCGGCTCCCCGGGCCGCTCGCGGAGCAGCTCCGCGGGCTTCTGTTGGGTCAGGAACGCCCACCTGTCAGGGAGCTCCTGTCCCGCCTCGCCCCCTTCTGCCGCCGAATGGACTACCGCCGCCCGTCGCGGGCGACCGTCTACCGCGCCATGGAACGGTCTCCAGGGCACACCTACGAAATAGGCGCGCTCCCGACCGAGGTCCGGCGGGCGCTTTACAACATGGGCGATGAGGGGCGGGTCTCGGGCCACCAAGTCGCCTTCTACTGCCTGAATCATGGCGGATCGCGGGCCCTGAGCTTCGCCGCGGGATTGCCTTGGCTCGATCTCTACCAGGCCGCGCGAACCCGTGGCTGGAGATCACGTAGCCGCGGTCTCCTCGATGCCATTCTCGAGGTGCGCCGAATATGAGTATCGATCACCTTTCACCCCTCGATGTGCTTCCCGGCGCGATCGGCGAGGCGGTCGATCATCTTCCCTATTGGTTTGTGATCGGCGGGCAGGCCGTACGATGTCTCTGCCCTTATCGCCCCAGTCGCGACGTCGATTTCGGGGTGTCTCGTGCCGAGCATCTGCCCGATCTGCTGGCACAGCTCGAAAAGAGGGGCGAGATCGAGATGCTGGAACGTACGGACGACACCGCCCATCTGACCTGGGACGGAATCCGCGTCTCGATCTTCGTCCTCGACCGCCTCGCGCCCTACACCGAAGACAGACGGCTAACGCTCACGGGGATCTTGGCGACGAAGATGCACGCCATTCTCGACCGGGGAACACGTCGCGACTTCTTCGATCTCTACGTCGTCCTGCAGAGCCAGCGAATGGGGATCGCCGACGCCCTGAGCGCGCTGCGCGAGATCTACCGTCAAGACGTGAGCGACGGACTCCTGCTGCGAGCCCTGACCTACTTCGTCGACGCGGAGCGAGAGGCTCCACTCGTCGGAGAAGGCGACGGTGACTGGCAGGCGAGTGGACCTGCACGAAAGAAAGTGACAATGGACTCGCGCCTTGGCCCATGGATATGAAGGTGATCAAGGCCGGTGAAGTAGGGACAATTTAGGACTGAGTATTGTGAATCTGGTCACCGTGAGAACACCGCCAGGCCGGCCCCGTCGCCCCGCTCCCCCCGAACCCGCGTGTCGAAGCGACTCGAATCTGGCACTGGCGCCCCCTCGGAAGTCACTGATCGAGCCGCGGACACCCACCGAATGATCAAATACCGTCAGAATCCATCAGAGTCTCCCCCGCCCATCGCCCGCCGCGCCCAAAAACCGCACGCAACGGAAAAACGCCCCTTGACTGCCACCGAAAGGAAGGCTTACGCTCCCACTCACCTAAAGAAGGGTCGCCCAGATCGTGAGCGACCCGAGAGCCCTCCCGAAAGGACGGAGATCATGGCACACTCGCCTCTCGCCTCTCGCCTCTCGCCTCTCGCCTCTCGCCGTAGCTTTCTTTGTGTGTAGCGCGACGGGGGCCTTCGCGGGAACGAAGCTCGTCGATCCGAACTGCACTCCACCCTGCTATCAAACGATTCAATCGGCCGTGGATGCCTCGGCGCATCAAGACACGATTCTGGTTGTGTCGGGCACCTATCAGGAGCGGGTGAAGGTCTGGCCCGCTGCCGGGGATACGAATCAGTTCTACATTTCGTTCATGCCGGATGATCTGATGGCGGATCCGCCGCAGATTCGGGGGCAACGAACACCGGAAGACTCTCTCAACACCAAGGCTGCGGCGTTCGAGATTCACAACAATCCGACCGACGGCTCAGGGCGACGTTGCCACGACTTTCGAGTGACTCTAAAGGCGTTTGAGGTGATCGGTGAGAACACCGCGGCCGCGCTATCGGTCTGGAACAGCAGCACCGAGACGGCGCGAAGTTACACCACCGGTATCTTCGTCGAGGACTGCTACCTCGAGTCAGAGAACAACGGCGAGGGCGCTGTTATTGTGGGCCAAAAGGGCGCTGGCGCCGCCCTTGCGATGGGGCAGAGCCTCAAGTGGGGTCACTTCCTCAACAACGAGATTGTTGGTGGTGGCCAAGATGCAGTGACCACCTATCATTTCGTGGTGAACGCTCGCAACAACCGGATGCAGGCCGTCAGTGAAGGCTGGCATTTGGGGTTTGGCCGGCTCGATGACCCTTATCCCTCGTTCGTCCCCGACACACTGGAGTCGGTTTTCGAGCACAATCTTTTCTATTGTAGCGGAATGCACGGACTTCATTTCGTGCACGGCTCCAAGGGCATAGTGCGAAACAACATCTTCTCCAGGAACCAAATCGACGGGTTCAAGATATCCCACGCTCTCTATCTCGGTGAGCCTCCGACACCTGAGGACCCACTGTGCGCGATCGATTCTACGGAGTGCTATCCAGCGGTTGTGAATGGAGACACGATACCGACGGAGGTCGTGGCCCACAACAACGTGATAGACATCACCGATGGCAATGGGTTGAGAGTGCACGAATACTGCATTGCTACACTCTACGCCAATACCATCACGCGATCCGGAACCCAGAATGCGAGCCAGGCGGCGTTCCAGGTCGTCGGAAAGAACTACCAGGGAGTCCGGCCCTGGTTCTCATCGGACCACGAACTCCTCTGGGCAAACGATCTTGACTATGCCGACTCGACTCTCGTGGGAACGAACGACATAAATGATGACACGCCCGGCGGCTCGAACCCGCGGTATCAAGGCGTGATTCAAGACGGCAGTAGCGTCGACAAGTACAGCTACATGCTCAAGATCGAGGCTCCGTTGAATGTGTGTGGCTATGCCGACGCGGCCAATCGGTCGAAGGGGATCGATGTGGGGCCGATTGGCGCGACTTTTGAGGACAATCTCCCGCCTGGTCTCGACGATGCCCGATGCGACATTGGGGCCTATGGTGGTCCACATAATGTGTGGGATCCAACAGGAACCGACGTCTGCTTTGAATACATCGAAGCCGTCGGCAACTGCAATATCGGCCAATGAGATCGGCTCAGGACAGAGCCCGTCGGCCCCGGTTTTCGGGGGCGGCGCGCTTCGCATTTGTATCTTCCATCGCGCCGCTTCTGGTTTCAGGCACTGCTCTCGGATACGCAGAGAACATCGGATGGCCAGTGGACTGGCAGACCACTCTTTCGGCACCTCTTGTTGCCGATCTCGATGGCGACGGATTCGATGAGATTATCGCGGGGGGATCTTCGCCGCTCCGCGAGGTGGGCGTGTTCAAGAGCGACGGATCACCGGTGACGTCGTCCCCTTGGGTGTTTCTGGAAAGGCCGGCTGGGTACATCGGCGGCGGTGACCTCGACAACGATGGGCGAATCGAGGCGTTCTTTACCGAACACCAACAACGTGGCCCGGGGCGGGTTCATGCGATCGGCATTGATGGTACAGAACTGCCCGGTTGGCCGGTCCAATTCGATTGGGGTCTGTACGCCGCCGCCACTCTCTTCGATCTTGACGGTGACGGTCGTCTTGAAGCTCTGCTCGCGACAACTTGGGTATGGGGATACAATTCGACCTGGCTGACTCTGCTTGATTGCGAGGGCGCCGTGCTTCCGGGGTGGCCGATTGAGCTGGATGAATCGGTAGAATCTGGATTCGCGATCGGGGACCTCGACCTCGATGGCGACCTCGAGATCCTCACCGGCAGCCACATCAATGGTGGAACCGGCGAAGCCTCGATCTACGCCTTCAACCACGACGGCACCCCTTACGCTGCCGAATCACGCCTGGCAACCCTCGACGCGGGCGTCGTCGGCACCCCTGTCTCATTGGCGAACCTCACCGGCGGCCCGGAGCCGGAGATCATCGCCTGCGACTGGGACGGTCACATCCACGTCTTCGATAACCAAGGCGATCCGGTCGACGGATGGCCGCCGGTCGCAAACTTCGGCTACCTCGAGAAGATGCCGATCGCCCTCCGCGCGGCTCCGAACGAAGTGAGCGCCCTCTGGTGCAGCAGCAGCCCAGCCTACGTGCTCCTCTACCACGCCGATGGAACCCTCGATTCCCACTGGCCTTGGCGGGGCCCCTGGTACATGCAATCACAGCTGATCGTCGGCGACCTCGACGGTGATCCAGCGGTAGAGGCTTTCGCCGGAGGCTCGAACCCCTACGATTGGGCTTTTGAGCTAAACGGCAACGTCGTGAACGGTTGGCCGATCTGGACCGATTCGAACGATTTCGGCACCGGCATCCTCACCGATCTCGACCACGACGGTGATACAGACATTGTCTT
>CAZFNT010000406.1:0-4295 GCA_964520315.1 uncultured Gemmatimonadota bacterium | reverse complement strand
CCGTGACGTCCGCCCCGTGCTCGAGCTCGAACATGAAGTCGCCGATGAGGCGCAACACCGGCTTGCGAACCGGCCACCGATACACTCGGTGGCGGAAGGGGCGTCGAGCGACCCGGCTACCGGTCGCGCTCCTGGCCCTGGCACCACTGGCAACCGCCCAGCAGGACCACCAGGCAGGTGAGCAGGCCTATCTGAAGGGCGACCCTGCCGAGGCAGCGCGCATCTGGCGGCCCCTTGCCGATGCGGGCGACCGGCTCGCTCAGTTCAGTCTCGGCAGCCTCTACATCGAGGGCGCCGGAGTCGAGAAGGCTCCGGAGGAATCGGCCAAGTGGTTCCGGCTCGCGGCCTGTCAGGGCCATGCGCCGGCTCAATTCCACCTCGGAAACGCCTACAAGCAGGGCAAGGGTGTTCCCCAAGACGACTTCCAAGCTGTCGAGTGGTGGCGCAAGGCGGCGGAACAAGGTCTTGCGCCGGCGCAGTACAACCTCGCTACCCAGCACTTCTTGGGACTCGGTGTGCAGAAAGACGAGCAGGCCGCCATTCGCTGGTACTGGCGGGCCGCAGAGAACGGCCACGCCCAGGCTCAGCGCCTATTCAGCGTGACCGATCCGTCGGCCGACGAGGTCCGGGAGAGCGCGCCGCAGGCGATCGCCGTCAGCGATGAGGCCTGGCTCCTCGCCCAGAATCCCGACGACTACACCTTGCAGCTGCTCGCCACACACAGCGAGGATCGCCTGCGCGCCTACTTGGGCAAGCACCGCGTCACCGAGCGTATGGTCTGCTTCGGGTTTCTGCGCGACGGCGAGCAATGGTTCGCCGCGGTGCACGGCGCCTATCCAAGCAAGGCTCGGGCACGCAGCTCCATCGCTACCTTGCCGCCCGAGCTCGGAGAGCGCCCACCCTGGATTCGCTCCTTCGGCGGAATCCAAGAGCTCGTGAGTTCCTCCCCCTGAGCATCGATCGCACGGGTCTCTCGCGCACACGCGTTCAGAAGCCGCGGCAGCCCAGCCCGGATCGGTCGCGCAGCCAGTGGAGTCGGCGTCGATCGCGGATCGGGAGAGAGGCTCCCGCATATCGCCCCCTCCCGAACCAGGACCTCCCCCAGAGCACTTTCAGTTGAATTGCCAACTGGACCTTCCCCCCGTTTTGTAGACACCTGAGCAATGGGGATGGAATCCCCGCAGGAGGTGTTCATGAAGCGCAGGCGCAGGAAGTTCAGCGCCGAGTTCAAGGCCGAAGTGGTTCGCCTTGTCCAGGAGAGTTCGAAGAGTCTCGGGCAGATAGCTCGAGACCTGGATCTGCACGAGACGTCGTTATCGTCTACGGCGAGACCGAGAACTCGAAACAGCCCTCGTCCCACGCCCCGGGGTAATCGCCCACGACCGTGCAGATCTGGCACGGACCACCGAATGGCGCTTTGGCTGGGACCACCGTAGCATTCACAAACTCCAGAGTCGCTCCAGGCGCAATTATGCCAGAGAACGGGCCGGAAAACGGATTGCCGTTGAACGGCTCTCCGCTTATCAAGTAGGCGTCGAACCAGATGTCCCGCGTGTGGAGCTCCTCCGATATGTTGGTCACCGAGAACTCCCATTCCATCCTCTGCCCACGGTGCGCGCTCTGGGGGAAATCGAGGACGGCGACCTGGAGGGGCGACATCACGTCGACCTCCAGCTCGACCTCGACGACTGCCGTATCGTCGACTGCCACTCCGAGCGTACAGAAGTGGGAGCCGGCGAGAAGCTCCGTGGCGTCGATGTCAAGAGAGAGCTCCGCAGTCGCGGCCGATCCTTCGCTGTCCGGACGGGCGTTGCGCGGGAGCGGAGCTTGGCTGGCACGGGCGGTACTGGCGTTATCTGGGCGGAGCACTTCATCCGATCTACCGAGGCATTTGCCCCCGCTGCGGCGTGACGCATGGTGTGTTGCCCGAGGATGTCCGCGCATATAGCGACTGGACGTTTGGGCAGTTGGAGGAGGTCTTGGATGCGCATGGTCCGTCTTCCGGCGCGATCGCGGCGGACCTTTGGGGCGAGTCTGCTCACCGCCGCGCGCGCCGTGTCAGGCAGAAGCTGGCACGCAACGTGGCGCGGACCTTGGAGGCGCTCCTCCCTGCTTCGGAGGGGGACTGGTTCTTTCGCGCCAAGCGAGCAGTGGGGCGCGTGGAGGGTGTGTTGCGGGAGCTGCGTCGTTGGCTCATGTCGCGCTACGTCATCTTCCTCATCTCCCACTCGCGTCGAGTACCGTCCAGGCCTTCCGGCCCCAACTCTGAAAGACAGGCTCCAGCCAAATCGGCAAGGCCGCGTTCATCTCCGGGGCGGTAGTCACGAATCTGGATGACGGCCTCGGGGTGCTGGTTTCCCTGGGTGTGTTTCATCCGCGGCTCCGGTCAATGATCGTGTCGACGCAGGCCGATGGCTATTTCGTGCCGCCGGTTTGCACCAATATAGCGGGTCTCTCCGCGCGACTGACCAGACTTCACGATCGTGAAATGGGGAGCCGGTGGTGACGCGCAGGTCTGAGCCCTAGCGCTGGAGGTAGGTCAACGATCCGCGCTGGCGATGCCCGTCGACCCCCGCCCGCGGCGGACGCGGAAGCATCCCGTGGAGCTCATCCCGTCGGTGTGCGATGTCATCACGATCGGACATCGTCTCCCACCTTGTGCGCACTCCCGGGAGATCGGGTGCGCATGATGCGCCACCATGCGTACGAAGGGATCCCCAGCCGCTCGGTGGCGAACCGGGGTCGCTTCGGGGGGCTCGCTCCCACCACGAGAGAGGTCGCGATGCCGGACCTGATCACCGCGGCGGCGGCGCTCGAGAGGAGCCTAGGGGCCGATGGCGAGCGGGATCCGCGTCCCGCCCGCCCACGACCGATCAGCGAGGCAGGGTCCCGATGCCGTCAGCTGGTTCCGGGTAGCCTGGAGTCGTCACGCAGGCAGAACCGATTTCCAGCGAGGACGATCCGTCGGTCACTAGACCGGTTTCGAGGTCTTCCGCCACGTAGTGAACGGTGTACTCGCCCGATTCGAGTCCCGCCGACGACAATCCGAAGAGCTGCTGAGTGCAGCTCTCGCCAGGCGAAACCGAGATCGAGATCGGAGCGAGCCAGACATCGCTTGCGTCCGGAAGGGTCACCCAGGAAGAGATCAGGAGCTCTCCCCCCGTGTCCTCGCCGCCGACCGCCTCAGCGGACATTGTCAGGATCTCGCCACTGCGAAGAAGGCTCTGATCGAACGAGATCGCCGCGCACGACATGCTCTTGTGAATCTTCCCGATACGCTTCCCATCCTTCGTCCACCACCACTTCTTGATCGTGATCTTCGGACCGGTGTTGTTGAAGCGAATCTTCGTCGTGCTGCCATCGGCGACCGTGCCGCCGTCGAATTCGGCGCTCGAAGAGCCGGGAGAGCTGTTGTAGTTGTCGAACGCGCCGTAGCTGCCGTTCTCCTTCTCAGGCGTGACCCCCTGATCGAACTCGATGTGAAGGTCGTTCGCTTCCTCGCCGGTATCGTTCTTGAAGGGGAACTTCTTGTCGGCCGCTTGCGCGGCACCGACCATCGCGATGAGTGCGACACAGGCCAAGCTGCGCCGAATCCAAGGGATTCTCATGGTCTCTCTCCTGCTGAACTTCGGTTCGACCGATGCTCCCATGGGGGCCTTGTCGCCGAATGCAGGAGATTCCTTGGAGGTTTTCGGGCGGGGCTCAGGATCCGGCTGAGATCCTCAACCGAAAAGTCCGTCCGGGCTCGTAGACCGGACTCCCCGTCGCGAAGGGGTCGCGCAGATAAGAGAGATGCTGGTGGTAGAGCTCCTGAGAGAGATTCTCTACATCGAAGCCGAAGTCGATCGTTCGCCACTCCCCTTTGAGCCCCGCGTCCAATCGGATCCAGGAGGGCGTCGGGCGTTCACCGACACTTCGGTCGACGCGGTTCTGCGCCCCGGCAAGGGTGCAGCGGAACAACGAGCCGAGGCCGTGGATCTGCGGAGGGCGAAGCTCCGCGGAGAGGGCGACGGGCGCGATCTCGGCGAGGGGGCGATCGCGATCGAGATTCCGCCCGTGGGTGTACGAGGTCGAAAGGAGCAGATGCGGCCAGACGATGCGCAGATTGGCGCCCATCAGAAGGGCGTCGTTCTCTTCGTAAGTCTGATATTCACGCTCCTCGGCACTCATCTTGGTGAGCGAGGGAAGGTTTCGCACGTGGGTAACGAACGCCTCGCCCACGATCGAGAGGGAGCGGGCCTGGGCGCGAAGCGTGGTGCGAATCGGTGCGCTCAGCTCCGGATTCCCGGCCCACC
>CAZFNT010000405.1:0-4305 GCA_964520315.1 uncultured Gemmatimonadota bacterium | reverse complement strand
ACTTCGAGGATTCCGCCAATCGGCTCGACTTGGTCGTTCATCGGCGCATCGTGGACGAAGTGCCCTTGCTCGTCTCGACCCGGATCGAGATCCGTGTGTCGGGTCGCAACCGCGAGGAGGTGTTCGGTCCCGTTCTGCTGGGAGGTCTCGTCCCGATGTCGCTGGAGGGCCCTCTACCCGCTCGCCTCGAGCAAGACGGAAGGCTCCGAGTGCAGGTGCGGCCGGGGTCTTGGACTCTTCGCTTGCTCGCGCGCCATGAAGAAAGCGCCTCGGCTCTCGCCTTGCCGGAGGAGCCGGCCTGGGCACAGGACGAAGTCTGGGTCTTCGACGCTCGTCCGGAGCTGCGGATCGTCGATCTCGAAGGAGTCGAGGCCCTCGATCCACAGCAGACCCGGCTGCCGGACGAATGGAAGGCACTGCCCGCCTATCGGATTCGTCCTGGTGAGAAGCTCGAATTCGTCGAGCGTCGAAGAGGTGACTCGGATCCTGCTCCGGACCAGCTCGATCTCACCCGCCGGCTGTGGCTCGATTTCGACGGTGGGGGCTACACGATCCAGGACCGCATCATGGGGACGCTCAACGCCGGGTGGCGACTGGCCATGTCGCCGCCCACCTCGCTGGGCCGGGTTGCGACAGGTGGCACCGATCAGCTCATCACGCGTCTCGGGGGAGAGAGAGAGGGCGTTTCGGGTGTCGAGATCCGCAGCCGCTCGATCGACGTGGTCGCGGAGAGTCGCTACCATGGTTCGGCTTCCAGTTTTCCGGCGGTTGGTTGGTCTCACGATTTCCGGTCCGTCGACGCGACCTTGTACCTCCCGCCCGGATGGCGCCTCATTCACGCTAGGGGAGTCGATGAGGTCGGCAGCACTTGGCTGAATCGGTGGACCCTCCTCGATCTATTTCTGATGCTTGTTCTCGCGGCGGCGGTGACGCGATTGTGGGGCGTGCCTTCGGGTGCACTTGCCCTGGTGACACTCGCATTGACTCTCTCCGAGCCCGAAGCGCCGCGCTGGATCTGGGGCTATGTCCTGGTCACTGAAGCATTGGTGCGCTTGCTGCCGGATGGTTCCTTCGCGAAGCTC
This sequence comes from uncultured Gemmatimonadota bacterium, assembly GCA_964520315.1. GTDB lineage: Bacteria. Next base: position 3,223 of record CAZFNT010000405.1, on the reverse strand, counting down.
GTTCGCGGCGCCCGAATGGCGGGACTTGCCGTCCTGGGCGGGCTCGCTTTACTCTTCATGGTGCAACAAAGTTTGCACGGCATGTACCCGGCACTCGAGCATTCGAGCCCGGCTCGTGGCGGGCCGCCACCACCACAGATCACTTCGGTACGATCGGCCTCTTTCGCCATGGCCGAGCTCGAAGATGCAATCGAATTCGACATTCCGGCCGAGGAATCCGCCGAGCAGAAAGCTCCACGCGCCGCACCACGCCGCAGAGGACTCAACTACGAGCAACAGATTGCGGTCGATCCGAACGCGATCGTCCAGACCGGACCGGGGCTACCTCATTGGTCATGGAAAGAGGTGTCGCTTCATTGGGACGGTCCCGTCGCCCAAGATCAGATCGTGGGCCTCACTCTTCTGCGACCGGGCGCAAACCTGGTGCTGTCGTTCGTGCGAATTCTGCTCTTGGCCACTCTCGTGCTGGTGACACTCGGTTTCGGAGGCAGGCGAAGAGGCCGGCGTGCATCAGGCCGCGGAGCCGCGTCCGCCGCGGTCTTCCTTGCAATTCTGCTCGCATCCGGTGCGGCATCCGCCTCCGAGGCCGGAATCGACCCCGCTTCCCGATCGGTTCGCCACTCAGGCCGATCGCCCGATCCCGAGCTGCTCGACGAGCTTCGTCATCGGTTGCTGGCTCCGCCAGATTGCGCGCCGGGCTGTGCATCGATCGGGCGACTTCGGCTCCAGGCGGAATCTGGCGCGCTGACCTTGCGTTTCGAGGCGCACGCCCAGGTCCCGGCGGCCATCCCGCTTCCCGGCGATCCGAAGAGCTGGACGCCGACACAGGTGTTGGTGGATGGGGCACGAGCGACAGCGATGGCGCGCGGGGCGGAGGGCACGCTATGGCTCACGCTCGACCGGGGACGACACCAAGTGCTTCTGAAGGGCCCTCTGTCGGCAATCGATGTCGTGCAGATCCCGCTACCGATGCGCCCCGCACGCGTCGACGTGCGAGCCCAGGGGTGGAATGTGGAGGGGGTCCAGGAGGACGGGCTCGCCGAGTCGGACCTGCAATTGACGCGGATCCGCGCGGAAGGTGGGGGGGAGGCGACCGACGTCGTCGCGGAGGCGCTGCCGCCCTTCGTTCGCATCGAGCGCTCGATCTCATTGGGGCTCGAGTGGAAGGTCGAAACACGCCTGGTCCGTGTGACGCCGAGCGGATCGGCCATTCTGTTGGAAGTGCCCTTACTGGTCGGAGAATCGGTCACGACAGGGGGGCATCGCGTGGAAGAGGGCCGCGTCTTGGTCAACTTGGGCGCGAAGGAGAGCGTCCGCGAATGGTCGTCACTATTAGATCAGCAGAGCGTGCTCGCCCTCAGGGCCGCGGAGTCCACGGAGTGGACCGAGATCTGGCGGATCGATTCCAGCCCGCTCTGGCATGTGGAATTCGAGGGAATCCCCCCGATCCACGGGCCGAGGCACGATGTGGCGCGCGAATGGCGTCCCTGGCCCGGAGAGGTGTTGGATGTCAGCGTCGTGCGCCCCGAGGCGGTGTCTGGTCGGAGCACGACGATCGATCGGAGCGAGCTCGTCGTGCGCCCCGGGACTCGGGCGAGCGACGCGACCCTGGATCTCACCGTGCGGACGAGTCGAGGCGGCGTGCAATCGATCACCCTCCCGGAGGGTGCGCGCGCGCAGAAGGTCGCGATCGGCGGCGCGGAGCAGCCGATCCGGCAAGAGGGGCGAACCCTCTCGGTCCAGCTCAAGCCGGGTGAACAGAGAGTATCGATCGATTGGAGGGCGCCGGGCGAGATCGGAGCGATCTACACCACGCCCTCGGTCGACGTGGGCACCGAGAGCGTGAACGCGGAGGTCGAGGTGGAGTTCCCGTCTGGGCGTTGGATCCTCTTCGCGAGCCGACGACAGGCCGGCCCCGCCGTGCTTTTCTGGAGCTTCCTCGCGGTCGCCCTCTTGGTGGCGACTGTTTTGGGGCGGATCTCATGGACACCGCTCGAAATTCGCCACTGGGCGCTTCTGGGAGTGGGAATGACGCAGGCCGACCTCGTGGTCGCCATGCTCGTGCCCGCCTGGCTTCTAGTTCTGGGGTGGCGGAAACAAACGCCCGGTTTGTCCCCCCTTCGATTCGACTTCCGACAGATCGCGATAGCGATCCTGACCTTGGCTGCGCTCGCCGGCCTTTTCGGGTCGGTTCGTCAGGGCCTGCTCGGCCAACCCGACATGCAGATCACCGGAAACGGTTCGGCCGGATCCACTCTGCGTTGGTTCATCGACCGGACCGATCACGCGCTGCCCACCGTCTCCATCGTGTCGGTGCCGATCCTTATCTACCGAATTCTGATGTTGGCCTGGGCGCTTTGGCTAGCGTCAGCACTGGTTTCCTGGCTCCGATGGGGGTGGGGTGCTTTCCAGGAGGGTGGTCTTTGGCGCCGGCTGCGCCGATCCACATGAGCATCGATGCCAGTGCCTGTACACAGAGATCCGTTGCGCATTTCCCGCGTCTCCTGGAGCTCACTCCCGATGGAGCGGCGCCTTTGCGCCGATCGAACGCTGTTCGTAGCGCCAGTTGGCGAAGAGCAGTATATTGGCCCCGCCCATCCATTGAGGGCGATCGATGTCGACGCACTGATAGTGCAACACCTTTGCGGACCGCTGACCATTGTAGCGACACTCGGCGCCGGCGTGGTCTACGTCGCCAGATCACATCCACTTCGGCAGTTCGGCACGGCACCTTTTCTCGTTCCGCTCATCCCGGCGCTGCTGGCGAGCGCCTGTCGCCGGTGGCCGAAATCCGCGTCTGTTTGTTGAATCCCGCGTATTTGCCCCCGCCAAGGCAGTGGAGCGGTTGCCGCGGCTGGCCTGGACGCAGCTCCAGATCTCCCTGGCCGGAATCTCTATCCTTGTGCGGGTGTGGGCCGGCCCCCTTGTCGTCCAAGGGCAACGCATCGACACGAATTGGAACGACTACTGCGAGCGCAGGAGCTGGCCGATGCATTCCAGGCGATCGTCGGCACCAGGCACTGAATCGCCATCTCGAGGGTTCGAGCCAGGGTCGCGATGCCGTCGACGATGCGATGGAGGGCCATCCTCTTCCATGAAGTCGTCTCGAAGTATGCGTGGGTGCCCGCGTCGAGCTTCACCTAGATCTCATAGGGTCGCGCCGCGAGCAACTTCAGACGCGCGCGCACTTCGGCATCGCCAAGGCGCGTTCAGTTGGTGAGCA
>CAZFNT010000404.1:0-4306 GCA_964520315.1 uncultured Gemmatimonadota bacterium | reverse complement strand
CCATCGCCACCGCAAGACGGGAGCATCTAGAGGCCGAGCGCCGCAATCCGCGCCTCGATCGGGCCGCACCGGGATCACATCCCTACTTCTGGGCGGGGTTCCGCGTGTTCGGGCGGTGACCTGCCGCCGCGTCCGTTACTATGGCTCGTTCGCTTTCCCGATCATCGCGATCCCCATCCGCGGAGAGGAGCCAGAAAATGACCAACGAGAAAGACCCGAGCCAGGAATTCCCCGAGATCCATTGGAACGAGCTGCGCGCCCGCATGGAGGGGTTCGGTGCCGGCGCGGTGATCGAGTTCATTAATGGAATGGACACTCTGGGGCAACGGCTGAACCTCTACGGTTTCGCACAGAGGGCATTCGGCGGGCGGGACTGGCAAGGCAAGAATCTCGACGCGGTCGCCGAGGTGGTGCAGTCGGCGATTGCCGTGGCGCTCGAGGCCGCCGCGGACGGTGACGACGCCGAGCGCAACTCGCAGATCACCGACTTCGCCAACGCGCTCTCCTACAATCTCTCCGCCGACCTGGCCGAATGCTGGCCCGGCGATCCGCTGGAGCGGGAGCGCAGGCATTTCGAATTGGGTCTGCGGGCGGCTGAGGACTGTCTGCGCTGGCGCGAGGAGCTCGGAAAAGGGGACTACCCATTCGCCATCGCGCACTGGGCTCGCGGCATGCACTTGCTCTCGCTCGGACGATCCGACGACGCGGCGAAGAGCATGCAGGCGGCGGTGGAGAGGGCGGCCGCGCTGGCGAAATCGGAGGGCGAACCGTCAGAGGTCGAAGCCGGCGGCAACTTCATGGTCAATCTCAACAGCGGCTACCTCGGGATCGCGCGGGCCGCGGCCGGAGACGATACCGGTCGTGAGCTATTCGAGCGCGCTTGCGGCGCGTTCGAACAAACGACTGCCGACGGCGCCGAAGACGCGAAGTTCGGCCTGGAGCAGCTTCGTTTCGTCGCGGGCAAGTTTCTGGGGCAGTAGCCCGCCCCTGCCGGCGTAAACAGGACATCGAGCACGAACCGGTCGAGAGATGAAGTCGATTCTAAAGTTGGCCCGTTGGGCATCGGAGGAGCTCGAGAAGCTCCCGATCGGCGTCGGTGCATGGTGCGCCCTTTTTGTCGGCATCGTGCTCGTGCGCGATCTTATCGAGGGCTTCTCCGGCTCCCTGCCACTCGTTCACCCGGTCGACTTCTTCCTCCACTATCCCCTCGCCTTCATCAATCCCTTGCTGACTCTGGCGATCCTCCTCAGCCTCGGTTCCGGTGTGCCGCTCGCCCGCGTCACTCGCATCATGCTGGTCATGTGGAGCCTGGTGCTGATCCCGCCGATCGCCGATTTGACTCTCGGCGCGGTCGGCACAGTCACAGAAAAGGCCCACATCGGGTTCGCGCCGGTTTTTCGCGGTGAGTATCTCGATCGTTTCGTACACTTTTTCAATCCAGGGCGTCAGTTTCAAGGGACCACCGCCGGCATCCGGATCGAGTGTTTTGTCGAAGTGCTGCTGGCATTCGCTTATGTGTTGCTAAAGCGCGACCGCCTCCGGCGCGGAATCGTCTTCGGCATCCCCACCGCGCTCGTCATCTACATTGTGTCTCTTGGTTACTTCACCTGGCCTTTTCACCCCTACAACCTGGTCACGCCCGCCGCCGACGCTTCGCTCCATGGTTTCCGCCTTTTTATTGTCGATTACGGAACGGTTGCCCGCGAGCATTTCGACCGCTTTTCGCACGCATCGGGTGGCATGCACGCGATACTGCTCGCCTTGCTCTGCGTCGTCTGGCTCGGTCTTCACCGCGCCGCGGCCCTGGGCGCTCTTCTGCGCGCCGCGGGTCCCCCGGTGGCGCTCGGCGGAATGCTCGCCGCTGGGGGACTGCTCTTCGGCATCGGGCGTTTCGTGGCGACCCCGCTCGGTGTCTTCGAGCCGACTTTCGTCGATGCTGTTTTCATGACCAACGGGGCGATCGCGGCCATGGCGGCGATGGTCCCTGGTGTGGTTCTTTCTGGGGCGGCGGCCCGTGCCGGGCTGCTCCCGCAAGAACAAAGCGGCGTGCTGCTCGCCTCACTCGCGATAGCAATGATCAACGCCTGGCTCGCATCGTACGCCGTCTTCACTGTGATGATGGTCGTGCTCGCGCTCTCGGTTCTGCGCACAGTTACACCTTTTGCGGCCGATCGTTTTCCTGGCGTGTCTCAGGGGTTGCGCGGGCTTCAATCGGTTTGCCTGGCGCTTGTGGGGCTCGCCGTCTTCGCGCGTGCCGACACTGTGCGGATCGTGCCGAGTCGTTTGATGCTCTGGGGTCTCGCGGCGGCTACGCTCGCCGCCTTTCATCGCGCGGGAGCCGGAGTCGTGGCCCGCGGGATCGCCGAGGGGCGCTGGGTCGAAACCAGGGTCAAGCCTCTCCCAGCGTGGCGACAACCGGCGCGGGCTATCTTCGTTCGAATTCCGCCGCTCGCCCGCGCGACCGCGCCGGCGCTACGCTGGGTGCCCCTTGCCGCTCCTTGGGTGCTCTGGTCGGCCTACCCCGCCTCGGGCACGACGCTTACGGTCTCGATCGTCGCGACACTTCTCTATGCCGCATTCGCTTTCGCGTCGAAGACCCGAGGGCTGCCCGCGGCGACTGTTCTGGCACTCTCCGGTGCTTTGCTTTTCGCCGCGCTCGGAACCGATCCGCGGATCGTCGCGGCGGTCGCCACCGAGTCGCCTCGAACCCGGGCGGAGCTTGCCTTGGGCCACCGACTGCTCTGGAGCGATCATGTCGAGCTCGCCCTGAGCCAGTACGAACGGGTCATGGCGATGGAGCCGCGAAGCTACGACGCTTTTCGAAACGCGATCGGCGCACGCTCTCAGAGCAAGAACTTCGACGGCGCGGTTGCCTATGCCGAGCGGGCCGTGGAGCGCCTTCCGGGAAGCGCCGAGGCATGGAAGAGCTTGGGCGACGTGAGAACTCAGGCGGGGGAGTTTCGCCGGGCACTCAGCGCGTATCATCGAGCCATCGCCATCGATGGCTCGCGCGACTTGGATTTACTTCGCCGCGCCGCGGTCACAGCGGGCCTGGCGAAGGACGGGCGAGAGGCGCTGTTTTTCGCTCGCCAAGGGCTCGACGCGGCTCCCGACGACCCCTTCTTCGGAACAAGCGAGCTATCAGCGGGTGTGTCGCTTTGGGGCACGGCGCCCGCCGAGAGTCTAGAGACATATCGCCAGAGAGCGATCCATGCGAGCGGCTCCACCCTGCGAGAGATCCGATACCTCGAGGCGGCCGCGGTCATGGCCGGTGGCGACGCCGAGGCCGCGGCCGAGCTCTACGCCGACCTGGCGTCCACCGATCCGGCCGATCCACTGTGTTGCTACCTCGGTGGACTCGCTGAGCTCCGGGCGGAGCATCCCGCACAGGCTCTCGACCGTCTCGACCGCCTTGTCGAAATGCGCCCCTCATTCGCCGCGGCATACGCTATTCGCGCCCAAGCCCACGCAGCCCAGGGGAACGCCACCCAATACCGGGGCGATCTCGCCCGCTCGATCGAGCTCGACCCCCGCAATCCCGACCTGCACCTCGACCTGGCGCTAAGCTACCTGCGTGTCGGCGAGGGCGAGAGCGGATTCGAAGTCCTGAGCGGCCTTCCCCGGCCCTGGGCCTCGCGCCAACGTCACGGTGCGTTGACCGCCGCGATCCGCGCCTTCCTCGATGCGAGGGCGAGCGCGGAGAGCGAAGCTGGGCTCGGCGAGATCGCCTCGCGTCTGCGCCGGGCGGCCATCACCGATCCACTGGTTCTCTTGGCTTTCACTCGTCCCCTGATCGAGATTCGGGCAGTCGACGTCGCCGCCGAGGTTTTCGAGCTCGCGCAAGAGGTCGCACCCGATGATCCGCGCCCCTCGATGAAGTACGGAGCGTTGCTGCTTCGAGCCGGGAGGCACCAAGAGGCTGCGACAGCTTTGCGCACGGCGATCGATGTCGGCGCCGGGGATCAGCCGCTGGTATTCAAGCTCCTGGGTTCCGCCTACGAAGGCATGGGGCGCGATGATTTGGCGGCAGCCGCTCGGGGAATGCAAGAGAAGCTCGAGCGCGAGAAGATGGGGGCCGTGCCTCCCCCCGGCCAATTGGAAAGCGGAGGCGGATGAGCAACGACCCGCGCGCCGCGATGCCATCGATCGCTCGTCTGCTCGACGACGCGGAGGTGAGCGCCGCCACCCGAGGCATCGGCCGAGAAGAAAGCGCCGAGCTGCTTCGCGAGGTCGTCGAGGATCTTCGCGCTCACACCCTGAGCCGAGACGATGCCGACACGAGTGATATCGTGCGGCTGCGAGAGAA
>CAZFNT010000403.1:0-4310 GCA_964520315.1 uncultured Gemmatimonadota bacterium | reverse complement strand
GAGGCGCCCCACCACCGAAACCGCCGTTCCCCCAGCCCTGATATCTCCGTGTCGCCCAGTTGGTGCCGAAGAAGTAGGGAAAGAGCCAGTAGTCCTGGCCGATGCTGTGGTCCAGGTCCCAAGGCACGTACTCCAGGCGGCCGGTGTCTTGATTTTCGTAAAGGTAGTAATTGTTGCCGCCGATCCAGTAGCCGTCCCATTGGCCCATCGCCATGTCGACCGCCATCGCCCTCAGCAAGCCATCGACGTTCAATCGCAGGCCGATCTCTTCGGCAAAAACCGCGTCGCTGGTGTTGTTCACGAAGTCGACGAAGTCGGCGAAGAGTACGAAATCACCGATACCGCCCTCCGACTCGTAGGTCTCGCCGCCGCCGAGCCCCATGTAGATCTCAGGACTTCCGGGAGCGATATATTTGAGATTGGCGCCCTGGTTGCCTTTGTGGCGACACTTGTACAGCTCCCCGTTCTCGTTGCCAAACCACGCATCGGCGAACTCATCGTCCACCTGCTCGATGCTGAGGTACACACCCTCGAGCGCTCCATCGTTGATACTCATCCAGACATAGTGAGTCCGACAGGCGGGCACTCCCATCCCGAGCATGGTATCCCAAACCAGCTTGGAGCGAGATATCGACGGATCGTTGGCGTCGGCGAGTAGATTGAACTTTTTCAGGCCGTGGAGTTTTCGTCCCGCGACAAAATGATTGAAGCTCAGCTTCCACGGGAACTTTGTGTTCTCTCTAGCGACATTGCCGCGAGCCCGAATCCCCACACTGTCGATGACGGTGTCGGTCATCGAGTTGGCGAAGCGGATGGAGCAGAAGCGATACAGGTCGGAGAAGGGATCCTCTACGATCGCCTGCAGATCGGCGGGGTCCATCGTGACCTCGATCAGGCTGACTTCGTCGTTCAAGAAATTGTGCCGACTTCCGTCAGCGTAGCTGGCGTCGTCCAATGGCATGGCGTATTGGCCGAGGGCAGTAAGAGACCAGGGCCATACGCAGGCCATCAACGAGAGGGCGATGCCGATTCGTTTCATTGGGGGATCCTTGTACGGTCGCAGCTCAGGGGTTCGACTCGCCCGGAGTGGGCCAGGGCAGCAGCACGAGATTCGGCGAGCCGTCAGGCGATCGGCCGAAGGCGACGTCGGAGTCGAGCTGTGGGAAGACGACCCGATCGATCACCCCGTTGGCTCTCAGGTCGAGATCGTAGATCGCAACTTCCTCGCCGCCAGAGCTCAGCTTGAACGAAGCGTGCAGCAGGCCCTGCTCCGGATCTTCGTCACACCAGATGACCAGGTGTTTGCCCGGATTCAGCACGACGCTCGGGATCGGCCACTTGCGGGGGTTGCCCAGATCGTCGGATAGGTACAGACCGTCCAAGTCGATCGCCCGCGACTCGGGATTGTATATCTCGATCCAGTCATCGAACTGGTCCGCGTTGTCGGCGATCGTCGTGTCGTTCGAGGCCATGATCTCGTTCACGACCAGCGTGATCGGTCTTGGATCTCGAATCCGCCCTTCGAGAACGGCGACATGAGCAATCGCTCCGAGCTCGTCTCGAAGTGTCGCTTCGAGGGTGAACGGAATCGCGGGACCTGGGTTCGGAATCACTCCCGCCAGCGGCTGCTCGAACTGCTCGCCGCCCTGGAGCTCGAGCGGCATCTCGAACAGGAGCTGTTCTCCGTGCGTCGTGATCGAGCGGATCTCGAGCTCGAGAGATCTGGAGAACTCCCGGTAGTTGGTCACACCGAGATCGACCAGCACCGAATCCCCCGGGAAGTACTCGTCGGTGGCTGCCGACAGCGACACACTAACCAGAGGTGTGGGGTCGTTCACGGCACCGGGTGTCGCCACCGCCATCGGCCCGATCGACGCGCCGGCATCGGGTGTTCGACAAACAGGAACATCCGGCATCGAAAGCCCGTCGAGATCGATCCTGTCGATGGTCTCGCCTGATGCCTTCGAGATCAGCAGTGCATCGGTGTCCGGCGTCGCGCGGAAAGAGGTGTGAAGCGCACCCTCGCCCGGTTCCCCGTCCACCCAGACCAGCAGATGAGATCCTGGAGCAAGAGTTGTGGCGGCGGGAAACGACCATTTCGTGGGCTGGCCGGGATCGTCCGAGAGCGAGAGTCCGCTCAGGTCCACGACTTCGTTCCCGAAATTGTGGATCTCGACCCAGGGATCGTGGTCCCCGGCCTCGTCCGTTGCGCCGGTGACGTTGGTCAGAACCGTTTCGTTCACGAAGAGGTTGACGGTGGGATCGGTGGCCCAATCCGAGAGTTGATCCAAGATGTTGGCGCGGCGTGCGGTGGCGAACGAGAGCAGCGCCTCGAGATCGCTGTCGAAGAAATCGATGTCCTCCCATCCCGGCTTGTACAGATCCCTCTCCATCTCGGGGCGCAACAGTGCATGATCCTGTTGAATGGCCGCCTGGATCGTCTGCGCCACGAAGGGGCCGCTCAGCAGCTCCTGCAATGTGACGTGGTAGATACGTCTGTACTGCGGCGTGATCATCAGGCGATTGTAGAGACGGTTGTAGAAGAGGAAGAAGTAGCGATGCCGGGACGTGCCGTAGGGGATCGGCTGATTGCGGTTGTCCCATCCGAGCTCGAGATCCCATGGAATGAACTCGAAACGCCCCGTATTGGCATCGCGAAAGAGGTAGTAGTTGTGGATCACGTGATCCCAGTTGGCGACCAGCGCCTGTGCCGCGTAGAAGTGCATGAAGCTCGTTACGTCGAGATGATCCAGTATCTCGGTTCGAAAGACATCTATTGGCGTGTCGTTCACGACGCGAAACAGCTCGTCGAGATAAGCGTAGTCATCGTAGGTGCCTACTTCGAGCACATAGGGCTCGTAGTAGGCCGATAGCTGCCCGAGCCGCCGGCAGTCCCCGGCGAAGGCTTCGGTGTCGGCCTTCCAGACGGAGCCCTCCATCCCTCGCTCTTCGAGGAAATACTCGTCGACTTGCTCGATATCGAGAAACGCGCCGATGAAGCGTCCGTTTCTTTCGAGGTGCACGTAGTCGGCGACACTTCCCGGCGCACCGGCGAGGGAGAATGAGCCGTAGGCGAGCTTCTCCCGCAGAAGAGAGGGAACGCGCCACTCCGACTGCAAGTTGATCTTGATGCGATTGGGGGGGAAGGGGTCGTCGTTGTCGGCCCTGATCTTGTAGTTCTTCTTGATCAGATCGCGTGTCGTATTGCCGCGGTAGCGAACCCCGATGTCTTCCCACAGCTCGCCATCGATGATGTAGTCGGCGGGGAGAAGCTCGTCGCTTCGGCGGTTCTGGTTCAACCACCTCAGGTCTTCGTCCGCCATGAAGAACTCGTGAACCGGCAAGGGGGACTCGATCGAAGCCAAGGTCGTGGCGACGAGTGACACCGACTTCGGGCTTTCGTGCCCCCATACGTCGGCGGCCGAGAGTCGGTAGCTGTATTCGTGCCCGGCTTCGAGTCCGGCATCTACGAATCGAGCCGCGACCACCGGATCGGCCTGGGCCAGCTCTTCGGGGGTGCCGGCGGTGAGATCCTCGCGCCAGATCCAGACCCCGAGCTGGTCACGTTCGTAGCTCTCCTCCCAAAAGAGGATGGTCTCTCGGTAGCTGGGAACGATCGAGAGCCAGGACGGGGTGGGGGGCGCGATCTGGTCGTCGGCGAACCGCTCGACGTGGATCGCCTCGACATACGGAACGCCGATGTCGCTCTGGAACTCGATATTCAGCGCCCCGTCCATCACGGTCACCCCGCGTCGGAGGTTCATCGCGAAGCGCCGGTCGACCTCCAAGAAGATGTCCAGGTCTTCGACGATCGACTCCCCCTCGGCCACGATGTCGAAGCGGCGCAGCCCACTCCAATGGTGCTGGCTCTCGATGAAGTGCATCGAAACCAAGTAGCGCCCCGGCGGAACATCGAAGCGATACTCGCTCATGCCCTCGGTCCACGACCTCAGTAGCGCCCTGGTATGGATCGGCTCGACGATACCGCCCATGTCGCCGGTGCCTTGGCCGCCGTTCTTCTTCGGAGTCCCGCTGACGCGCCCCGATCCATTGCCGGCGGAGTAGACGCGATCGGCGTCGTATCGACTTCCGTCATCCGCGACCACTTGGCCATCGTCGCCGCAATTGAAGCCCTTCGAATACAAGGCGTGCGCGGGCGAGAGCCAGAAGAGGGTACAGAGCAAGCAGACGATCGAGCGCTCGGGCATGTGATCTCCTTGGGGCTTCGGGCAGACTCAAGGAGAGGATAACCTAGGCCCAGGATCCGCCATCAAATTAAGCTAAGAACCTCGTTGGCCCTTGAACGACAA
>CAZFNT010000402.1:715-4312 GCA_964520315.1 uncultured Gemmatimonadota bacterium | reverse complement strand
TGAAAGCCGCTCTGGCCGGAAGGATGGCGCGAGCGGTCAGGCGAGGCGAGGCGGCGGGCGCCCGACGAACACCTCGAGCGAACGACATATTTTCTCGAGAATCACGGCATCCCGGTCTCCGCTTTTTCTGCCGAACGAGTGGCATTCGAGGGCAGGAAATCCCTGCTTCGATCCACGTCCGAACGCCGTTGGCCAAAGCCGATTGGCTTCCGGAAGCGTGGAGTTGCTCGAAGAGTTGGGGCGGAGCGAGGATCGAAGAGATCCGCCGGGCGAGCCCACGGGGCGAAACGAAGGAGGATTCCAGAAGGGCCGGGATCTGTTGGTTCGGAGCTGGGCTCCGCTGCCGGGATTGGCGGGGGCGCGAGGGCGCGCTAGGCTCGCGGGGACGGGTGAGCCTGGGGCTCCTGGGCCGATGCGGCCGGATGGGAGTTGCCCTCCATGGATCATGACGCGTTGTTGGCGTATCTCTTGGAGCTCGATCGGGTCGGCCGGCTCGATGCGATGCGGCCCTACGTCGAGGCGCAAATCGACTCGTGGGGCCCCGAGGTCTTCGAGGCGATTGCCGTCGCGCAGTGGGACGCCGGGGACGAGACGGAGCGGCTGGCGGCCGAGGAGCAACGGCGGGGGCTGCCGGGGCTCGGGGGACTGCCGGAGGTCGTCCGGGCGGCGATCGCCGATTTCGAGGGGGACGCCGAGTCAGAGCAGAGGCCGGAGGAGTTCGAGATGCAGCGCTGCACGCCGCTCGAGGACCGGAGCCGGTTCGAGGGCCTCGATGACGACGAGGTTGCGACTCGGGCCGAAACCGCGATGCTCCGCTGGGAGGCGCTCTGCCGTGTGGAAGAGGGGGTCTTTTCGAGGGTGGCCGTCGCGTGGACGCGCGAGGCCGGCCAGAGTGAGGAGCCTCGCCAAGTGGGGGCCGGCGTCCTGTCGCTTCTTTCAGGTGAGGTGGGCGAGGGTGGGGAGGACGTCGGGGTGTGGATCACGGCGCTCGCCCTGGGGGAGCGACTCGTCCGCCGTGGGGTGCGGTGGGTGGAGCGGCTCGTGGACGCGATCGACCAAGGGCGGTTGTGTCCGCCGGCCGCCATCGCGCCGGCGGCGCGTGATCTTTCCCTCCGTCTACGTTGGCTTGCGGGATCGCCGGTGCCGAGCTCGACCGGCCCCTCGGGGTCGGTCTCGGGAGCTTCGCCCGCCCGACACCGGCTGAGGGTCTGGCTCCTCGAGGGACGGCGCCTATGGGATCGAGAACCAATCCGGACAGGCTCCCTCGCGGCAAGGGTTGTGCGCGGGGCCTGGGAGCGCCACCTCCGGGCCGATGGCGGCATGGCGACGGTGACTCTCGCCAGTGCGCACGAAGACACCGGCTCCCGCGCCCGTGCGCGGGAGCTCTTGGAGGCGGCGCTCGCGATCCATTGCGAAGTGGGGGACCGGCGAGGCGAGGGCGTGGCGCTCAGCAAACTCGCCGACCTTCACCATGAGACCGGCTCCCCCACCCGTGCACGGGAGCTCTTTGGTGCGGCGCTCGCGATCTATCGGGAGGCCGGGGATCGCGAAAACGAGGGCCGCACGCTCCACAACTTCGCCAACCTCCACCTGGAGACCGGCTCCCCCGCCCGTGCGCGGGAGCTCTTCGACGCGGCGATCACGATCCATCGGGAGGTGGGGAATCGGCGAAGCGAGGGCGTCACGCTCGGCGACCTTGCCATCGTGCATCTGGAGACCGGCTCCCCCGCCCGTGCGCAGGAGCTCTTCGATGCGGCGCTCGCGATCCATCGGGAGGTGGGGGACCGGCGAAGCGAGGGCATCGTGCTCAGCAACCTCGCCGGCCTGCACCTGGAGACCGACTCCCCCGCCCGGGCACGGGAGCTCTATGCGGCGGTGCTCGCGATCCATCGGGAGGTGGGGGACCGGCGAAGCGAGGGCCGCGCGCTCGCCAACCTCGCCATCCTTCACAAAGATACCGGCTTCCCCGCCCGGGCGCGGGAGTTGTTCGAAGCGGCGCTCGCGATCCATCGGGAGGTGAGGGATCGGCGAAGCGAGGGCCACGCGCTCGGCGACCTCGCGATCGTGCACCTGCAGACCGGCTCCCCCGCCCGTGCGCGGGAGCTCTTCGAGGCGGCGCTCACGATCCATCGGGAGGTGGGGAACCGGCTAGAGGAGGGCCTCACGCTCGGCAACCTCGCACATGTACACCGGGAAGTCGGCTCCCCCGCCCGTGCGCGGGAGCTCTTCGAGGCGGCGCTCGCGATCCATAGAGAGCTGGGGTGCTCGAAAGGCGAGGGCAGCACGCTCAGCGCCCTCGCCACCGTGCACCATGAGACCGGCTCCCCGGCCCAAGGGCTTGCCCACGCGGCCCGCGCCGTGGAGCTCTTGGCGCGCATCGGAGACACCGCAGAGCTCCGCGGCGCCTACCACATCCACGCCCGCACCCTCGCCGCAACAGGCGCCCGCCCCGACGCGCTCACCGCCTACCGCCACGCCATCGCCGCCCACGAAGCGTGGCTGCGCGACGTCGGCTCTGACCGCCGCCGCGCGCGGCTCCTGGAGGAGGCGCTTCCCTGCTTCCAGGACGCGGTGTCGTTCCTCCTCGGATCCGAGCCGCCAGCGGCGGACGACGTGGCGGAGGCCTTCGACGTCGCCGAGCGCGGCAAGGCCCGCTCGCTGCTCGAGCGCGTGCGGGCGTGCGAGACCGCGGCCGAGGTCCCGCCCGAGCTCGCCGAAGAGCGCGCGCACCTCGAGGTGCGGCTGCGTGCGCTTCAGGAAGCGCTTCTGCGGGAGCGGTCCCGCCCCGAGCCGCGCCAGAGGGTGATCGACTACATCGAGGCGGAGCTCGCGCCGGTGCGCACCGAGCACACGCGGCTTTTGGACGACCTCGCGATGCGTTTCCCCGTCTACGCCGCAGAAGAGGGGCTCACGCCGCCAGTTCCGTTGGCCGACGTGCAGGCGCGGGTGGTGGCGTCGCCTGACGCCGCGCTCCTCGAGTACCTGGTCACCGAGGAGGAGACGTTCTGCTGGGTGGTGCTGCACGACCGCGTGGCCGTGGTGCGCCTCGGGCTGGGAGAGGAGGCGCTCGAGGCGCGAGTCTCGGAATGCCTCGGGGCCGTTTCCCGCTTCCGGGAGACCCGCAACGCCAGCACGCTCCTGGCGCTCCTCCCGGATCGGCTCGCGGAGCTCGCGACGGTCGTGCTGGGCTCCGTGCTTCCGCACCTGGAGGGCGTGCGGCGGCTGCTCGTCGTGCCCTCGGGCGCACTGTTTGATTTGCCCTTCGAGATGCTGGTGCTCGGGCACGAGCCGGAGGCGCGCGCAGACGGCGACCGAGCGCCGTGTCTCGATCACTTCGCGACCGCCCGCTACGTCGCGGACCGGTTCGACGTGGCCTACGGCCCGTCGGCCACGCTCCTGGATCCGGCGCTCCGCGCGGAGGGTCCGCAGCGGCCCCGAGTCCGGGCGGAGCGGACCTCTGGGACGCGCGTCGCCCCCGGGGGCCCCTCCCCGGTCAACAGCGACACCGCCGTCCTCGCCCTCGGCGACCCTGCATACGAATCGCTGTGTGAGGAGCCGGCACTCACCCGCGCCGCCACGCGCGGCCTCGTCTTCGGC
>CAZFNT010000402.1:0-705 GCA_964520315.1 uncultured Gemmatimonadota bacterium | reverse complement strand
CCTGCCCGGCACGCGCAAGGAGGTCGCGGCGCTCAAACGCCTCTTCTCGAACGTCCGAGCCCTCACCCGCACGCGGGTCAAGGAGTCGGCCTACCGCCGCCACGCCCCCGACGCCGACATCGTGCACGTGGGCTGCCACGGTGTGCTCGACCCCGATGAGCCCGCCTACTCGGGGATCGTGCTCTCCCCGAGCCGCCACCGGGACGAGGATGCCTTCTTCCAGGCCTACGAGATCGCACGGGTGTCGTTACCTCGGCAGCCGCTGGTGGTGGTCTCCGCATGCGAGGTGGCGGGCGGCGTGCGCTCCTCTTCCGAAGGGCTCCTGGGGCTGACCCGTGCCTTCATAGCCGCCGGCGCCGGATCGGTCGTCGCGTCTACTTGGCCGGTCGACGACGCGGCGACGGCGCGGCTGATGACATGTTTTTATGAGGCGATCGCGACCGGCGACGCCGACCCAATCGCAGCGCTCGCCGGTGCCAAGAGGGCGATGCTGGCCGAGGCTCGGCAGCCGACCGGCTCGCGCAAGCATCGTAAGGGCTCCTCCCAATTCCCTCTTCCCCCGGCCCATCCCTACTTCTGGGCAGGATTCGGCATTCACGGGATTTCGGCGTTGGTGCGTGTCGGGCGGGGAACGAATCCCGACTTCGCGTGACTCTCCCGCCGGAGGATTGCCAGCATCCGGCAGATCTCTGCCTGTGCGACAGA
>CAZFNT010000401.1:0-4313 GCA_964520315.1 uncultured Gemmatimonadota bacterium | reverse complement strand
GCCAGTTGTCGTAGAGCCAGGTGCCGCATTCGATCCGTTTGTAGTCCCATTTGCCCGCGGTGTCGAAGACGTGGATCTTGGCGGCGTAGCCTTGGAAGACGATATCGGTGTCGCCGTCTTCGTCCAGATCCGCGAGGGCACCGGTGCGGCTGATCGCCTCGCGGCGTCTTTTGGGGAATCAGGGGCGATTGTATCTGTGCGCGTATCGCCGCAGGATCTCCCCCTTGCAGACGCCCCCTTTGTCGGAGAGCGCGAGGCTGACCAAGGCCGTGGCGAGCTCGCTCGCCGTGAAGGAGAGATAGCGGTCCCGCAGCCGCTTTGCCCCGAGCCTTCCCGCCGCTCCCAGCGCCCGATCGCCGAGCAGTGCCGCGATCCGCTCCAGGTAGCGCCTCTCTTCGCGGTCGTTCCCGGTGATCAGCCCGGGGCGTGCGATCACCGCTCGCAGCCCGCTGTCGACCAGATCGCGCTCCGCCTTCCAGCGGGCAAGATAGTAGGGATTGCGGGGCCGGGAGGCAGAGACGCCCGTGGCTGAGAGGTAGATGAAGCGCGGCGGCGGGTGGATCGAGCAGGCGGCCTCGATCAGGAGCGCGGTGAGGCCGTAGTCGATCGAGTCGTAGGTGGGAACACCATTTGCTTCTGCACGGGCGGCGCGCGCGCGGGCTCGGGTGGTGCCGAGCAATGAGAAGACGTGGGACGGCGCCACGGCGGCGAGAGTGTCGGCCATCGCCCACTCTTCCCACGGCGAGCTAACGACCGCCGCGCCGATCTCCTCGAGCTCGCGGGTCCGGCGATCGAGCTCATTCGAGTCGGGCCGCACATGTGCCACCACTTCGACCTGTCGCCGGCACAGCTCCCGCGCCACGGCGCGCCCGGTGTAGCCGGTGGCTCCGGCTACGAAGGCCCTTGGCATCGGCGCGATCTCAGCCATCTACGCGGCAGAGCAGGAAGTAGTTGTTGGTCTCCTTGCCGCTTCGGGTGGCGCGGCCGATCGTCACGTGGCGCGAAATGCGCCGCAAATGATCGACCATTCCCGCGAAGACCAGGCGCTGCAGCCCGACCTCGTTCGCCTTCACCGGGGGCCACGCGAGTGGAAGCCGGGCGCCCGGCGGCGGCACCTCTCGGTAGTCCACGCCGACCTCGCTGCGCGCTTCGGCGGCCGGCACGACGAAATAGCCCGGCCCGATGATGTTGCGGGTCGGGCCCTCGTTATATCCGTAGAGAAGATCGTCGCGTCTCTCCGCACGGCAGAACCGTTTCTCGAAGGCGGAGAGGATCGGCATGGTGTTCTTCCCTTTGTGGATCACCTCGACAGCCGGTGGGAGCGAGGGTGGAACCAGATCGGCGAGAGTGGCCGGTCGGTTCCGGACCGCTTCCCACAAACGGGCCTGGGTGCGCGCGCCGATCGATCTGACGAAGCGAACGCGCCGGGTGTCGTCCAGCGAATCGAGGTACTCGGCGAGTGCGTCGATCCGCTCCGGTGTGAGCGATTGGGGGATGGTGCTCGTGCTCAAGATTCAGCAGTCCTCGAATATGCCGCGAAGCGGTCGCGAATTGTCCGAACATAGGCTACCGGCTCCGCGCCCCGACAGTAGCCGTAGCGCGCACTCTGCGCATAGTCGGGGCGGGAGAGGAGCAGCATCGCCCTCTCCACGTTCGAGAACCAACGGTCGCGGTCGAGGCCGAGCTGCGTCGCGAGCCTGCGCGCATCTTGCACGTGACCGTAGCCGGCGTTGTACGCCGCGAGCGCGAACCAGGTTCGGTCGTGAACACTCAGATCGTTCTCGAATCGATCTCGAAGCCAGGCCAGATACTTCACGCCGGCGTGGATGCCGGTCTCCGGATCGTGCAGGGCGGAGAACCCGAGCTGTCCCGCGGTTCGGGGGAGCATCTGCATCAATCCCAGCGCGCCGTTCGGGGAGCGGGCCTCGGGGTCGAAGCGGCTCTCTTGAAACATCAGGGCAACCACGAGACGCCAGTCGAATCCGTAGGTGGAAGAGTAGGTTCGAACGAGACCGTCCCAGGGGCAGAGACCCTCTTCGGCGCGGGCTTCAAGGGGCAAAGGCGGCTGACCGGCG
Source organism: uncultured Gemmatimonadota bacterium (assembly GCA_964520315.1). GTDB lineage: Bacteria. Next base: position 2,238 of record CAZFNT010000401.1, on the reverse strand, counting down.
TTCGAGGAGAAATAGCGCTCGTAGACCACGTTGTAGAAGAGGCCTCGGTACTCCTTGTCGATGAAGCTGTTGAGTGCGGCGAGCAGACTCGGGCTCTCGCTCCGCACCGCCCACCCATGATCCACGGGGTCGCCCAGCGCTATGTCAGCGACGACGTCGTCCCTCCATGCCATCTCCAGCGCCGCGATATGGCTGTCGGCGATGGTCAGATCGAACTCGCCGTCGGCCACGCGCGAGATGATCTCGTCGGTCCCGAGCGGTACCGGAGGCGGCTCGATCGCCACGTTGATGCCCGATTCCCGCAGGCGCTCCGCCGTCCTCCAATACGAAGTGCCTGGATTCACGATCACGCGCCGGCCGTCGAGGTCCGCAATCGAACGCAGAGGATCGTCGTGGCGCATCACGAGCAGCTCGATCGCCTGGTGGTAGGGATCGGTGAAGGCCACGCCGCGGTTCTTCCGTTCTTCGGTGATGGCGAGCGAGGCGGCGATCATGTCCCCTTTGCCCGCCAGCAGCCAGTCGATCAGATCCGCCTCCGGCGGTGGAACCACCATCTCGACGTGCAGATCGAGCTGGCGCGACATCTCGCGCGTGAGCTCGTATTCGAAGCCGCGAAGCTGACCGCGCCAGACGAAGTAGCTCGCGGGGCTGTTCCGGGTGATCACGCGGATGACCTCTCGGGCCCGAATCCCATCGAGATCGTCGGTGAAGAGCTCCCGGTGGGCCTCGAGGACCTGGTTCTGGTTCAGGAAGCGGTTCAGTGCCGTGGCGAGCTCGAGCGCATCGGGCCGCAGCCCCCAGGTCAGTGAGCGCACCGGTCCGATCGGGAGCCCGCGCTGCAAGGGGTGGCCGGCCTCGATCGATGCCGCGATCGTTCGGTCGTCGGCGAGGGCGACGTCGAAGCGGCCGTCGGCGACCATTCGCAGCACCTCTCGATCGGTCACGGAGTCGGTGATCGGCTCGAGGCGGATGCCAGGATGATCCGATTGCAGCTCTTCGATCGCCCTCCAACCCTCATGGTGGCGGCGCGCGGCCACCCTTCGGTCGGCCAGGCCGGCCGGCGTGACTAGGGATTCCCCTCGGCGGGCCGCGATGCGGGCGCGGATCTTGGCCACGGGCACGGTCTCGGCTATTGGCTTGCGGTCGCTGGGCCGCAGCGGCGCTTCGGAGACGATGAGATCGCCTTGCCCCTTCAGCAGGGCCGGCACTAGCTCCGAGGCACGGTTGACGTGGACCCAGAGCAGCTCGAGCTCTTCGCTCTCGGCGAACTGCGCGAGGAGCCGTGCGTCGAAATGGGAGTCGTCGGACGCTCCGGTCTCGGGCACTTGCTCGATCGTGAGCAGGCGCAGAATCCCCCGCTCGCGGAGGTGCGCGAGATCACCCAGCTCGACGTACCCCGATCGCGACTTCTCAGGAGCCGGTGGGGCGGGAGGCTCGTCTCGCACGCACCCCGCCACGGTCGCCGAGGCGGCGAGCACGAGAGACATGGCGCGGAATCGGCTCAACTGGTTCCTCTGGCTCTTCCCCCCCCTGGGATTAGATCGTGCATCTCATCGACCTGTCCACCCCCCTCGCCTGCGATAATCGCAAAATGCCCACCATTCGCACAATCGCGGCGCCGCTCAGCCACGAGGCGGACAAGATCAAGGGATCGCGCTTCATCGCCCATCTTGCCCCGGTCGAGACCGCGGCGAGCGCGAGCGATTTCGTGGAGAGGGCACGGGCGGAGTTCGCAGGCGCGACCCACAACTGCTTCGCCTGGAGGATCACCGAGCGCGACGACGGCTTCCGCTATTCCGACGCGGGAGAGCCTTCCGGCTCGGCCGGCCGGCCGATGTTCGACGAGATCGTCGGCAGAGGCCTGGTGCGCGTGGCCGCCGTCGTCACGCGCTACTTCGGGGGCACGAAGCTGGGCAAGGGCGGATTGATGCGCGCCTATTCTGGAGCGGTGCGCTTCGCGCTGGATCGCGCGGAGATTCTCGAAATCCCGATCACCCGTTCGATCGAGCTCCACTTCGCCTATCCGCTCACCGGCGCGGTCGAGGCTGTGCTGAACGCGCATCGACTCGAGCCGAGCAGCGCCACCTACGGGGCCGATGTGCGGATGCTTGTGGCGGTGCCGATCGAGGTGTTCGATTCGTTGGTGGACGAGCTTGGGGAGCGGGGTGCGGGCAGGGTCGAGGTCATTCCCGGCCGGTGCGCAACAGGTTAGGGTCCGGAAAGAAACAAACGTGTCAG
>CAZFNT010000400.1:0-4321 GCA_964520315.1 uncultured Gemmatimonadota bacterium | reverse complement strand
CGCGCCAGCATCGGAAGTCGAACGCCATCTCCTTGCGCCACAACAAGATGCGAGCCCACTGCGTCTCGACCCCGCCGATCGAGAACTTCAGCCAAAACCTCAAGTACCACAACAAGATCCGGCGACACTACGTCTCGCAGTTCGTCCCACCGAAGTCGGGCCCTCACCGGCGCATCGAGCCCCGGATCCGGATCGACCACGAACCGCTGCCGAACCCGGTGCGCCCGTTCCGCCAGAGACTCCCGAGACCGCCACGACGCACACGAACGCCGATGACGCTCCCGCTGGCACGCCTCAGCCGAGCACACTCGCTGTCGATCGCCAACTCGAGCCGACGGAGTAAACCAACGCCGACAGATCCGACACGGTCGGGGGCGAACACGACGCCGACGCCGATCCCCATTGCTGCTGTACGCCATGGTGACCTCCGAGATTCTCTCGAAGGGTCACCCCGGCCAGCCATTCCCCCCAGATCGTTCACCAACTCCAAGGCGCCCCAAAAAACACAACTCCAGGCCCAGGCCCCGGACTCGCCGCACCCTCGCCTCTCCCGCTGGCTCAGTTCTCATGAGCAGGCGCGGGTCAATTCTCGATAGCGGCCAAGTGCTTTGCGGGTGATCCCGATGGGCCGAAAAAATTGGCTCTTCTGCTGGACCGAAGTGGGAGCGGAGCTCGTCGGTGTGATCCAAAGTCTGCTGAGTACATGTCGCCTGCACAGCGTGGATCCCTACACCTATCTCGTCGACGTGCTCCAACGAATCGCCGACCACCCAGCCTCACGCGTAGAAGAACTCACTCCGAGGCTCTGGAAGGAGCTCTTCGCTGATGACCCGCGCAGGTCGGATCTCGATGTCGCCTCGCCTCGCCCCCACTGGCAGCGGGCCGGCTGACGTCGCAAATTGACCGCTTACCCCGCAGCGACATGGGTGCTCTCGGGGGGGAGGACAATTGCGGCTGGTAGACCGATGGTCCGAAAAGCGACGACAATCTGAAAGCTGTACTCGCGGGCGAAAGCCAGGTGCGCGATATGTACAGCCATTTCGCCAAGGTGGCGCGGGCTAGGGCTGCCGGTAGCTCACCTCGACCGCATCGATGGTCACCCGGTGGTCGCTGGCCTCGGGGCGTTTGTCTCCGGTGACCTTGATGCGCACGTGGTAGAAGCCGAAGGGGAGTCCCTGGAGCTCGGCGATCATCACCTGCGGCTCGAAGGTGGGTGCGTAGGTGTCGATGTTCACGCCGCTCTTGCCCAGCTCCAAACGGATGAAACCCTGATCCGGGCCCCGGGTGCCATAGAAGCGGGCGCCGGTGCCACTGAAAGGCAGCATCGCCGAGGCGCCCACCATATTCGACCAGGTGTAGCCGCGGTTGATCGTGCCTGGCACCGGCTCGACCATTTCCCAGGTCCCCGTTGCGATCCAGGGATCGTCGCGGCTGTCGTCGTAGATCTCGGTCTCCCAGGCTTGGGTCCAGACCTGTCCACGATCGAAGGAGACATACATGCCGTCCCAGGCACCCACCAGCAGGGTGGGATCGCTGGGATACGCGGGTGAGATCGCCACCGACTGGCAGGCAGCGGGCGGGGCCGCGGCGGGAGAAAGGGGGTACCAGCTCTCACCACCGTCGGTGCTCTCGTAGACCCCGTGGGCGCGGGTGCCCAACACGGCGATGCGGGAGCTGGCGAAGTCCGCGGGGAAGGCGAGAGCGGTGGCGGAGACATGGTCCAGGCCGTTTGTCTGGTGCTGCCAGCTCTCGCCCCGGTCGTCGGAACGCCAGAGGCCCAAGGGGGTGATGCACCATAGACGCCCGCTGCTGCCGAAATCCGGGCTGATGATCAGGGATCTGATCTGGTCGACCAAGCCCCCCACAGCTTGCCAAGTGCGGCCGGCGTCCGTCGAACGGTAGATGCCGGTATCGGAATCCGGGCCACCGCCGAAGAAGGTGGAATCGGTAGCAAAATCCGGCGAGATCACCAGATTCCAGAAGCGGGGAACGGGGGGCAGCTCCACGGTCCAGCTCTGACCCGCGTCGCTGGAACGATAGAAGCCGCCGTTGCTTGTGAGGAAGATGCTGCGATCGTTTGCGTAGTTTGGCGAGAAGACCGTGCTTCGCACGACGCTGTACTCCGCCTGAATGGAATCGTGCGGAGCCAGCTCTTGCGTAATGTACGAGTGGCCGGCATCGGTGCTCAGGCTCAGACCGTGGCCGGTCCCACAGATCACCAACGAGTCGGCTGCGAAGTCCGGGGAGGTCGCCATGCAGTAAACCGTGATGTAGCCGAAGTCGGTGAAACGGTTCACCCAGCTGTGTCCGCCGTCCTCGCTGACCACCAGCTGCATACCGTAACCGGTGGCGAAGGCCTTGCCGTCATCCGCGAAACCTGGTGACACCACCACGTTGCGACCCATCCGTGTGGGGTTGACATTCGCCTGGTACCAGTTCGCACCCTCGTCGAAGGTCGCATAGAGGCCCTCATAGGTGGCGCAGTAGACCGTCGGTTGATCGAGATAGTTCGGGGCAATATCGAGGCTTAGGTGATGGTTCTCCGTTTGGTTGGTGAGCTTGGCGTTCAGGTTGGTGAGCCACCAATTCGCGCCGGCATCGGTCGAGCGGTAGACGCCGGCGTCTTTGCTGGCCACCCAGAGCTCGGGCGGGCTGGGGAAAGTGGGCACCGCCTGCAAATCGTTCAGGTAGAGGTCGTCGAGCCCGTTGTTGATCGCCACATAGCTCTGGCCCCGATCGGTGGAGCGCAGGATCCCGGCCCCCCAGGTGGTGACCCAGAGGGTGCTGTCGGTGGGGTAGTCGGGAGAGAAGGTGATGCTGCGGGGATGGCCGCCAATTGGCACCCGCAACCAGTTTCGGCCGCTGTCGTCCGTGATCGCCACGCTCGAGTCGCTGTAGGCCACCGCCAGGGTCGAGTCGACTTCCCACAGCGGGGAAGCGGCGACCCGCGAAATGCGCACCGAATCCTCGACGGCCAGCTCGATGAAGGGCGCGATGCTGAGGCCGCTGTCGATGCTCTGGTAGAGCAAGTAGGGCGTGTGGAGAAAGAGGGTGGAGTGGGCGCCAGGCCCGGGCAACGCCAATAGGCGGTTGAAGGTCCCCTCCTGCAGCAGGGGGCTCCAAGTGCAGCCGTGATCGAACGAGGCCTGCAAACCGCCGTCGCGGCTGGTGGCCCAGAGTATCGGCTTGCCACCCGGAGCGCTCGAGAACGCCAGGTCCAGCATTCTGTAGCCGGCCAGGCGGCGCACGCATTCCTGCCAGATGCGGCCGCCATCGGTCGATTTCAGGAAGGCGTTGAGTGATCCCGCGGACGCCACGTACATGGTCTGGTCCTGGGCGAAGTAGGGACTCAGGGCCACCTCATCGATCACATCGTGGGGATGATGCGCGGCTGCGTTGCCCGCCAAGCTCAGACCAACCACCGCAGCGAAGATCCTGCTCTTCCTGTCCATCTCTATCTCCGCAGTCTTTCCCGAAACTGCTCGGCAAGGGTTCAATCGGCGCCAACGTGGGCGCGCCTCTTCGAAGCATCGGCTGGAAGCACACATCGGCTGAGGGCCGGCCAAGAGATGGCCCACGAATTGCGATCCCTATCTGCACCGGATCTACGGCAGATTTGGGCGCTAGTTCCGGGAGCTGTTTCTTCGCAAACATGCAGTCTAACCCCGGATCTATTCTCTTGCCAGTGCTCGGACAAACCCAACTACGACGGGCATCCTGGGCAATCGGACGTTCGAGCCAAATCCCCCATCGCCGGTCGAGCGAAACATTCACTCGAGGAACGATCGATGTCGAAGACCGAAAAGAATCTGAAGGCTGCCTTCGCGGGCGAGAGCCAGGCGCGCAACGTGTACGCCTATTTCGCCAAGGTGGCGCGGAAGGAAGGCTATCACTACATCGCCAAGGTATTCGAGGAGACGGCGATCAACGCGATGCGGCATGCGAAGGACGAGTTCGCGTTGCTCGGTGGGATCGGCGATACGGTGGCGAACCTGAAAGAGGCGATCGAGGGCGAACACTACGAGACCACTACGATGTATCCAGAGTTTGCCGCCGCGGCCGAAGAAGAGGGCAACAAAGAGGCGGCGGTTCTGTTCAAGATGATCGCCGGGGTCGAAGCCGAGCACCGCGACCGCTACAAGCGGCTGCTCGAGATGGTCGAGAAAGGGACCGTCTACAAGCGCGAGACCCCGATTCGATGGAAGTGCTCGGTGTGTGGTTACATCCACGAGGGGACCCAGCCTCCCGGAACATGCCCGTGCTGCAAGCACACGCGGGAGTACTACGAGCCGGAATCGATGGACGTGTAAGGCAACGACCG
>CAZFNT010000399.1:0-4352 GCA_964520315.1 uncultured Gemmatimonadota bacterium | reverse complement strand
TCGAGCATCAAATCGGTGCGGCCAACGCAGCATGAGGCCAAGAGGCGCATGGCGAAGCGCGCATTAGGTGGCGGATCCTGGTATGAGAAGTAGGCCAGGTCCACGGATCGGCAGGCGCGCATCCTCGGTGCCTGGGAAGAGGAGGCGAGGTAGCTACGCCACGATCACCCTGTGGAAGCGCTTCTTCCCGCCGCGGAGCATGATCGCGTCCTCTTCCAGATCGCTCTCGCTCACTTCGGCCGCGATGTCGTCGATCCGCGTACCGTTGACATAGGCCCCGCCTTGCTTGACCAGCCGCCGGGCGTCCCCCTTCGATTTGCAGATCCCGACCTGGACTAGCAGCCCGAGGAGCTCGATCCCTTGTTGCAGCTCCTCGCGCTGGATCGTCGACGAGGGGACCCCTTCCACACCGGCGCCACCACCCCCGAACGCGGCCCGCGCGGCGGTCTGCGCCTTTTCCGCCTCGTCGGAGCCGTGAACCCGCGTGGTGAACTCCTTCGCGAGCAGGCGCTTGGTCTCGACGATTCCCGGCCCTTCCGAGCCGGTCAGATGCTCGATCTCTTCGATCGTGCAATCGGTGAAAAAGCACAGGCATTTGTGGACATCGGCGTCGTCGATATTGATCCAGTATTGATAGAAGTTATACGGGGAAGTTCTTGCGGGATCAAGCCATAGAGCGCCGTCTTCCGTCTTTCCCATCTTGTGCCCCGTGGCGGTCGTCAGCAGGGGGAGCGTGAGCCCCTCGACCGAGGCGGACTCCACTCTGCGGATCAGGTCCATCCCGGCGAGGATGTTGGCCCATTGGTCGTCGCCGCCGATCTGGAGGGTGCAGCCTTGCTCGCGCCACAGGTGCAGGAAATCGTAGGCCTGCAAGAGCTGGTAGCTGAGCTCGAGAAAAGTGAGGCCGGTCTCGAGGCGGGTCTTGTAGGTCTCGTAGGAAAGCATGCGGCTCACCGAGAAGCGGGGGCCTAGCATTCGCAGGGCCTCGAGCCAGCCGAGCGGAGAGATCCAATCGGCGTTGTCGAGCAGGATCCCCCGCTCCCCGTCGAGGATGAGGAAGCGCTCGAGCTGCGGGCGGATTCCGGCGAGGTGCGATTTCAGACGCTCGCGATCGATCATCGGCCGAAGCGAGGTCTTGCCCGAGGGATCGCCGATCAGGGCCGTCGCGCCGCCACAGACCGCGATGATCCGATGCCCGGCCTTCTGGAGCCGAGCCAGCCCGAGGATCGGGACGAGATTGCCGACGTGCAACGAGTCGGCGGTAGGATCGAATCCCGCGTAGACCGTGCACGGAGGGCCGTCGATCAGCTCGCGAACCGCTTGCTCGTCGGTGGTCTGGGCCACGAGCCCGCGTCTCTTCAGGGTATCGAATGTGTTCATCTGGATCGGTCGTCCTTTCAGGGCGCGAACCATAGCGCGGCGACACCCATGCTTCGTAGGTTGTTCTTGTGCTCCCGGAGCCATGTGCGACCCTCCGGGGACTGGAAGGAGAGCCGCGAATGAAATACGCCGACCATGTCGTCATCGGTGGCGGGCTCGCCGGCACCGCGGTGGCCTGGCAGCTCGCCAGGCGCGGAGCAGGGAGCGTGCGGCTACTCGAACGGGAGCCCTCGCTCGGAACCCAGGCCACGGCCCAGAACGCCGCTATGATCCGCCGCCTGGTCGAGGATGAGGCGATCGCGGCGCTCGCTCGCGAGGGAGCCCGGCTGCTCGACGATCCGCCGGACGATCTTGCAGCGGCGCTCTCGGAACGGCTCGGCTCGACTCCGGCGATTCGCAAGTGCGGCAGCATACTGGTCGCCCAGAGCGCGGCGGGGCGCTCCGGGCTCGAAACGATGTGCGAGGCCGGGGGCGCCGCGGGTGTGGGCGCGGAGCTGGTCGAGCCGGCGGCTGTCGCCGAAATGGTCCCCGGTATCGATGCGACGAAGATCTCGGGTGGCGTGTTCTGCGCTTCCGACGGCATCACCGATCCGCACGCGCTGGTCCATGCCCTGGCCGCGGCGGCGGAGCGCGCGGGCGCCCAGATCTCGACCGGCGTGAGGGCCAAAGGCGCGCGGATCGAGCGAGGGAGACTCGTCGGGGTCGAGACCGACCGGGGGACGATCCCCTGCGGAGCGGCGATCGATGCGGCGGGAGCATGGGCAGGCGCGCTCGCCCGCGAGATCGGCACCCGCCCACCCCCTCTTCGTCCCCACCGCAGACATATCGCGGTTACCGCTCCGATCGAGGGCGCACAGGGGTGGCCGATCCTCTGGGATGTGGAGCGAGGCTTCTATGTGCGCCCTGAGTCGGGCCGGGTGATGATGAGCGGCTGCGACCAGGAGCCTTTCCGCGCTTGCTCACCCCCCACCGACTCCGCCTTCCTGGGACCGATGGCCGCGAAGGCCCAGATCCTGTTCCCTTCGATCGACTTTCCGATCGCGCGCTCGTGGGCCGGGCTGCGCACATTTCCGCCCGACGGGCGCTTTCTGCTGGGACCCGATCCGCATATCGAGGGTCTTTATTGGGCCGCCGGGCTCGGTGGACACGGCGTCACCGCCGCGGGGGCGGTAGGGCGCTGGGCCGCCGGCGCAATCGTCGGAGAGGAACCGTCGGGGCTTGCCTGGCATTCGCCAAAACGGTGGGCGGAAGCCGGACAGTTATCGTCCTAACGAGTCTCTTCGCTCTTCTCTTTACTCTTCTCCGCCGACTCCAGGTCGATCATCGTCGTGCCTTCGACATACTCGGTCGACTCGGGATCGCTCAACGACGAAACCCGTTCGAGCATTGCCGAAATGTCGATCGCGAGATCCTCGATCGATGCCAGCGCGTCGAGCACGGCTTCGTGCTTGCCTTTCTCTACATCACGGCGCGCGCAACCCGCGGCTGCGGTGATCCCCATGCCCCGGTTGTTGAGCTCGTGCTGGAGCGTGACGAGTGTGTCGTCGATCGCTCTCTTCCGGCTGGCGGCGATCATCTGATCTCTTGTGTCGACGAGGCGCCGAAGGGTCGAACGGAGGCGATCGAGGGTCGCCTGCTGGCGGACGATCATCTCTTCGCGGTCGAGTCTGAGCCGGCGGACCCCCATCGCTCGCTCGAGGGCGGCGAAGAGCTCGGCGGCGTCGAAGGGCTTCTGGATGTAGCAGAAGGCACCGAGATTGACGGCCTGGATCGCTGTCTCGAGGGTGGCGTGCCCGGTCATCAAAACCACTTCGATCTCTGGGCGGCGTTCCCTCAATGCCTTCAGGAGCTCGATGCCGCTGGCGTTGGGGAGTCGGATATCGGTCAATACGACATCGCAGTCACCGGTCTCTAGCCACTCCAACGCCACCTCGGCGCTCTCGACACCTTCCGAGTCGAAGCGCTGGTCCTCCATGTACTCGAGGATGGTCAGACGGAGGACCTCATCGTCTTCCACGACGAGCAGCTTGCTCGGCTTCGATCCGTTGTCTGGTGTGAGCATGGGGAGCACCCTTCAATCCGCCCCTTTCGATCCTAACCTCTTCGTTGCGCGGTCGAGGGCCGCGATCGCGGTTTTCAGGCGGGAGGGATCGACGCCTTCGCCGCGCAGGCGCCGGAGCTCGGCCCGGGCTTCTTCGAGCCGTCCCAGAGAGATCAGACAGAGGGACCGCGAGATACGCGGGGCGGGATCGGTGGGTTCCAGCTCGGCCGAGATCTCGAAGTAGCCGAGCGCTCGTTCGAGCTCCCCGCGGCCCGCGAAGGCGGCTCCTAGCATGCCGGCCACGCGCGCGGTCAAGGGGTTGGCCGCTTCGTGCTCGGTCAGCAGATCGAGCGCCTCTTGGGCTCGACCCGATTTGTGCAGGGCGGTGGCGTAGGCGGTCGTGACCTTCTCCATTCGGGGGGCGAGGGCGTGGGCGGCCGCGTAGAGCTCGGTGGCCCGGGAGAGGTCGCCGCGTCGCTCGAAATCGGCGCCCAGATTCTGCAAAGCTCGGGGGTTGGAGGGGAGAGCCTCGACTACCGAGCGCCAGAGGGTGCGCTCGTTCCGCCAGTCGGGGAGTCTGCGGGCGGTGAGCAGGGCGCCGGTCAGGATGAGGGGGGCCAGGATCGCGGGGGCGCGCCAAGGGTGTTTGCGCTGGAGACGACCGAGCCCGACCGCGAGCGCGATGCAGGGGCCGGCGCTCGGCAGATAGAGGAAGCGTTCGGCGTAGGGCTGGGGGATCGGGATCAGGTTCAGGACCGGCAGCAGGGTGATAGCGAACCAGGCGAGGGCGAAGGGGAGCTCGGGGGCGCGAGATCTGAGGCGCGAGGCGGCGAGCAGGAGGGGGAGGAAGAGGTTCGACGCGACGTAGGGGAGCGGGTGCGGGGGCGCGGGGGCGCCGGCGGGGCGGTGGGGGGCGAGCAGCGGGCCGGGG
>CAZFNT010000398.1:0-4355 GCA_964520315.1 uncultured Gemmatimonadota bacterium | reverse complement strand
ATGGCGAGCGAGCAGGCGAGGATCCGGGAGCTCGTGGCGCAGGCCCGCCGGGCTCTCGGGGACGAAGGGGGCGGCGTGGGCGATCTGCGCGCGCTCGAAGAAGGGATGAAAGAGGTGGAGGATGCCCTGCGATCGGGCGCTCCATCAGAGTCGATCCTCCGCCAAGAGCGAACGATCCTGAACCGCCTCCTCGACGCGGAACGGTCGGTGAGAAAGCAAGGATCGTCGAAGCGAAGAGAGTCGCGCGTAGCCGAGGCATACCGCTGGTCGCCCGATCCGAGCACCGCGACCACTCCCCGGGAGCCGACGAGCCGAAGTGTCGATCCAGCGGCGATCATCCGAGCCCTCGACGAACGCTACCCCGCAAGCTACGCGCCGCTGGTTCGAGCGTACTTCCGGGCCCTCGCGGAGCGTGGGGGGCGACCATGAGCTTTGGAGTGTGGTTGGTCTTGGCGACCTTCGGCATCCCGCCTGAGCCCGCCTCTCCGGCCTGGGGGCTGCGAGAAGCCCGCACACTCGAGGTGAGCGGCCGCATGGAAGCGGCGGCGGCACGGGTGGAATCGCTCTTCGTTCACTTCGGGCCCGACAGGGGGGTAGGGGCCGCGCTGCTGCGGATCCGCCGCGCCGGCGACGACACGAAGGCGCAGCGAGACCTGCTCGAGCGTTGGCTCGCGATCGACCCTTCCAATCCCATCGCATGCGATGCCATGGCGCAGTTGCAGGTGCGGGCCGGCGATCCCGAAGCAGCGCTGAAAACGATTCGCGGCGTCGGAATGCGCGAATCAGCATCCGCTCAGGCAAGGATGGCCCGCATCATGACGCGCCACGGCTTCACCGATGACGCACTCCAGACCTATGTCGACGAGCGCGCATCCCTCGATGACGATCACCTCTATGCGCGAGAAGTGGCGCGCATCCTGGAAGACCGTGGAGAGATCGAAGCAGCGGGACGAGAGCTGGTCGATGCCTGGAACGAAAGAAGCTCATCGCGTCTTCGCTCGGAGCTCTTTGCACTGGAGCGGCGCGCCCCCGGTCGAATCGACCCACTGCCGGTAGCCTCGATTCCGGAGGAAGGCGCGGCGTTGGCCGCGCGTTTGGCGCTGGGGCGAGGAGACGCGCAAGGGGCGACGAGCTACTTGGAAGGCGTCGAATCGCTGCCCCTCCACTCCTTACCCCCTCTACTCGGGGCCGCGGAAGAGTACGCGCGCCAGGGCGGGGGCGCGCAGTCGACCGCCGTGATGGCGCTGGCGCGCTCTTTCCTGCCCCTTGGCCCCAAGAGAAGAAGTGTGTTGCTGCGTCATGCCCGCGTCATGCTCGACCTCGGCTGGATAGACGCTGCGAACGACGCTCTCGATGGGATCGTCGCCAGCGGCCGAGAGATCGAGGGCGAACACGCCGCTGTCGCAGGCCGACTGGCCCTGGAATCGGGGCGACCGTCCGATGCGCTGGCTCTTCTTCGACGCGCGCACGCCGGCGCGGAGCTCCCCGTGAGAGCCCGAGCCGAAGTGGCTCGAGATCTCATCGAATGCCATCTCGCGCTCGGCGAGCACGCGGAGGCCTTCGCCGAAGCGGAATCGCTGGAGTCCGTCGCCGACACCGAACCCGAGCTGCGGACCGACGCTCTTCTCATGGCCGCCGAAGCACGTCTACACGCAGGCGATACGGTAGACGCCGCTCGCCGCTATCGCGCACTCGTTCGCGTCGCGCCGGAAAGCGCTTCCGCCAACGATGCTCTCGGCCGCGCCTTCCTTTTGGCGCAGCTCGGATTCGCCTCCGCGCCCGATTCGACGGGTGTCCTCGAGCCCTTCCTGAGCGCTGAAAGGCACCGCCTCGCCCGCCGCCATGGCGACGCTGCCGAGCTTTACGAGAGATGCGTCGAGACGCTGCCCGCGCTTCGCACCGAGGCGGCGCTTCTCGCGGCGGAATCTCACCGCAAGGCCGGTGATCCGCTCGCGGGCGTGACCTTATTGGAAAGGACCATCGGCACGACGCCTCCCGGTCCCGATCTGCCCCGCCTGCTCTACGCCCATGCGCTCCTGCTCAGCGATCCCAAGGAGCAGCGAAACGCTCTGCTTCAGCTCATCATCGACCATCCGCAGAGCCCCGCCGCCGAGGAAGCCCGGATCGTGGTCGAGCGGGGCTAGTCCGAAACAGAGTTCGGAAGACGGACAACAGCGCGACACTGCATTGGTACAGGTAGCAGAGGGGCGACCCAACCGATTCGTTCCGCGGGGTCGGCCGTCGTCTGTACTTGCGCCGAAGAGCTCACGCATTGGGCGGAGGATCCTGGTGGTCAACCCAGCACGCTGGTGTATGCAACAGGAATTGTCTGAGTCAGGCGAGCGCGGGGCAGGGTATGTGAGCCCGATATGTAAGCGCCTTGAATCAGAGCGACTGATTGAGAGGAATGCAAACTGGAGCTCCGCGCCGCGGCACCTGGGTCCGCGCGATCGCCTTATCGGCTGGGCGGCTGATGCGCACCAGCGCAACATTGGATTCGTTGCCTATAATAGTCGCTACCTGATTCTGCCGTGGGTGCGGGTGCCACATCTGGCATTGCATCTCTTGGGGCGCGTGGCGAAGATCTACCGCATCGACGCGGCAGCCAGGAAACAAGGACTGTCGGCCGATGAACGCTTGCGCGTGCACCAGAAAACGAGCGGTCCAATCATGGGACACCTCAAGAAATGGCTCGGAATCCAGCTCAAAGAACGCAACAAGGTCGAGCCCAACAGCACCCTCGGCACGACAATCGCCGCACGGCCAAGCACGAACGCTGGGTCGGACCGAGAAATCAGGGCGAACGCACGCTTGCCGAAGGGACACGCAATTCGTTGTTATCCCACTATCGGGTATGGATGGCCCATCTGGTGGTCTCTTTCTGTATCCATCAGTCGACAGAGCGGCTCCCTGTTCTTGCTGCTGTCAAACGCCTTAGGATTTCCTCGCTCACCAGCGTGCTGAAGTCGCGGCCATACATTCTGAGGAAGAACTCCTTTCTGAGCTCCGCTGATGTGAGTGCGCGACCCGCGCTGCTACGTATGCCAGCGTAAACGAGCTTCGTCGCAGCGTCGTACATGTCGGTACTCATGAGAAGTCGGCGCCCGGGGCTCAGGCCCGAGATGGTCCTTCTGTAGGCGAGCTCAGTAGCTGTATCCGTGTCCTTCATTGCGACACCAACCGATCGAGAAGCTCATACACCTCTAGAGATTTCGACCAGCGCTCTAGATACTGGAAATCAAGATTCTCTGCCTCGCGCAGCAACTGTGTGACGTCACGAACCTGATACTCGGACTCGCCGCCCGCTGCCCAGAGCATCTTGTTTAGGATGAGATCCTCCGGAGCAACCACGAAGACGTGCAGATTCTCAACGGTCACTCGTCGGCGTCGACTGAACTCGGTCTCCCAGAAGCCCCCCTGCTTACGGACAACGAAGTCCGCTTTGGATATCAGCTCATTGTGGATGATGTTGAACATGCCACGCTGGGCCACGGCTTGAGCGACGGAGTCACGATCGATATAGCATGTGTTCTGGAACTGGCACACCAAGCGCTCTACGTCGGAGTCCCCTACCTGCACTACGACATCGATATCCCTGGTCATTCGGGGTGTGGCGTAGACCGCCATGGCCAAGGACCCCGTGAGCATGTAAGGCACGTGGATCTCGTCGAGGTTCTCGACCAAGAAGCGCAGAAACTGGAACTGATCGTTCATGTGAGGATCATAGCAATCCACGCATGGGAAGACCAGTGGGCTAACCCATTATGCTCTAGCTGCTTATACCAATGTTGGCCGGTTCTGGGGCTTCATTGTTACCTTGCGCGGACAAAGGGAGCACCGGCCCAAAAGGACGAGCCGGTGGTATGAGCGCGGCGGAAGTATCTCCCATGGGCTGGGGCACAAGACCGGAAGAGCGCCTGATGCCCGGGTACCATGTCGAGCGCAACCCTCTCTCGCGGGCATCAGCCTCGACGGCGCGCACGGTCCGTCTCGATCCACGCCAATTGCTCTGCTTATTAATATGTCTCTTGGAGATGCGCGTGTTGCTCGACTTGAGCCTCTGAGGAACTACGCTCCAATGACGATGGTCGCGGCACCAGGTCCAGATCGCTTTGTGCGCCCGCAGTTGACGAGCCCGTCGCGTCTTTCGCTTGATGGTTCATGCTCTTCGCCGCGTCTTCGCCCAGTAATAGGTGAAGCCGAGGAAGTCGGCGGGATGGCCTCCTGAATTCGATCAGTTGGCTCTTCGTCGGATGGATCAGCAACCCGAAACGGCCGAACCGCTTTGGAAGCGTCGTGTAAACGCGCTCCGCATCGCGGCGGTCGGAACAGCCGATCACGAAGTCGTCGGCGAA
>CAZFNT010000397.1:0-4355 GCA_964520315.1 uncultured Gemmatimonadota bacterium | reverse complement strand
TGTGACGCGCGCGAGCGGCTGATCGCGGGCGGCTACGTGCAGATCGGAATGGACCATTTCGCCTTGCCGGCCGACGAGCTGGCGCGGGCTCTGGCCGCGGGTCGGCTGCGACGGAATTTTCAAGGCTATACCGTCGTTCCAGGCTCGGACTGTATCGGCCTCGGCATGAGTGGAATCGGTGATCTGGGTGGCGCCTACGTGCAAAACGACGCAGACCTGAAGGGGTACGGATCACGAATCGAGGCAGGCCGACTCGCCACCTGCCGCGGCTATTTGCGCGACGAAAAGGACGAGCTGCGCAAAGAGATCATTCACGACATCCTCTGCGGCTTCGGCCTCGAATACTCGAAGGCCGAGTCGAAGTGGGGGATCGATTTCGCGAAGCGATTCCCGGATGAGCTCCGGGCGCTGGCGCGATTGGCCGAGGATGGACTCATCGAGCTCGAATCCACCGGCTTCCGCGCGACCGAGCTCGGCAAGCTCCTCATTCGTGTCGTGGCCATG
Source organism: uncultured Gemmatimonadota bacterium (assembly GCA_964520315.1). GTDB lineage: Bacteria. The sequence continues at coordinate 3,851 of CAZFNT010000397.1, read as the reverse complement.
CCCTTCGACGCCCATATCGAGGCTGTTCGAGCCCGACAAGAGAACACTTTTTCCCGGAGCGTGTGATGCCAACGATGCTGAGTCTCTATCAACGGGAAGACTGCCCCCACTGCCGGAAAGTGCGCGAAGAGCTGACCCGACAGAACCTGCCCTTCGAGGCGCTCTCCGTCGCCCGGATCCCGATCGATCGTCCCGACCTGACCTCCAACGAAGGTGTCTCCAGTCGAGAGATCCCGATTTTGAGAGACCGAGAGCGTTGGATTCAGGGAAGCGACGAGATTCTGGTCCACTTGCGGGAGCGGCCGGGAGCGCACTGGTTCGGCGATCCGAGCTTTGCGTTCACCAGGAGGCTCCGCGACACCCGCTTCGACGACGCACTCGAGAGCGTGCGCGTTTCTCTGAAAGGGGCCGGCTTCGACGTGCTCTACGAGTTGGACCTCGGAGCGGCTCTGGGCGGCGCGGGCGACGGGCCCCGATCGACCGAAAAGGTAGAGACGAAGTTCGAGCGGTATTCGATCCTCGGCGTCTGCGCGGCGGAGATCGCGCACGCGGCACTCGCCGAGGAACCGGCGGCGGGACTTCTCTTCCCATGCAATGTGGTGGTGGCGGAGTCGGCGTCCGAAATCGTCGTGTCCGCGGTCGATCCGGTCGCGCTCTTCAAAGCCGCCGAGAACCGACCAACTCTCACCGAGCTCGCAAGACGAACCAGGGCGAAGATGGTCAAGGTGATGGGGGGATTGGGATAGTCGCGATCCGGGCGCTAAGGGTCCACGCAGAAATGGCCAGGGACTTTTGCGCCCAGATTTGGGTCAGATTCGGCCGATCCGACTGAGTGCAACCGGAGGCGTAGTCGCAGCCTACGGCGAGGATTGCACGATTGAGGCATCGGTCGAAGATGGCCCGAAGATGGGATGCGAGGTGGCACGTTTGTTTCTTTCCGGACCCTAAGATCAGCCCGCCAGTGCTTCGGTGACGATATCGTCCACCGTCGGGTCGTAGCGGAAGCGCGCCGCCCGAGTCGGGCTCTCGAGCTTGCGGCGACGATTTCCGATCCGGATCGTGACCCCCGCGTGGGCGATGCCGACGATCTCGATGCTCGCCACCTCTCGGAGCTCCGCCATGCGACGTTCACGCTCAGCCGCGCGCTCGTCCACCTCCGCTTCGCCGAGCTCATTCGCCGCTTCCTGGTCGACACTCTCCTCGCCGCCGGGCTGAGCGCCGTCCGATGCCGTCGGCCGCGGCTCTTGGGCGGTCTGGGGCGGTGTCCCCACGGCCTCCTCCTCGGGCTGCTCATCTTCGATCTCCAGTGCTTCGCCGGCCGTTAGCGCCGTCTCCGCGCCCCCGGCCGTACCGGCCTGACCGACCGACACCAAAACCTCGGCGCTGAGCTCTCCTCCGACGACGCGCCCGCCCACCACGATCACATGGGCGCGGAGCTCGCTATTCACGGCGTCCTTCTGCACCTCCAGTCGCCCGGCGCAACGGACCCGCGCCGTGTGGGTGTGGTGGACTAGAGCGTCTCCACCCGCATCCGCGCGGCCGCCCTCTCCTCCGATAACCCCACCGGTCACGACCAGGTCGCCCTCGGCGTACACGGTTCCGCAGTCGACTACTCCGTTCACCTCGACATTCGTGGAAGCGCGCGCGGAGAATCCGTGAGCAACGTCCCCCATGATCGAGAGGCTCCCCTCCATCTGAAGGTTGCCGGACTCGAGGTCGACTCCGGCGCGATGCTCGTGGTGCCGGCCGACGTCCAGGAGCTCCCCCTCGCGGTACTCGATGACGCCGCCCTCGATCGCCCGGATCTCACCGCTGCGATCGTCGAGCGCCACGCCCTCCCCCAAGTGTATGAAAGTGTCGCTACCGGCCTTGGCCGGGATCTCGGAACCGTCCACCGCCCGGCCGGGAACTCCTTCGGTGGGCGGAGTGCAGCGAGCGACCACCTCTCCCGCGGGGACCGGTTTGAGGTTGCCACGCTCATGGAAATCGAGGCTGCCGTCCTCGCGAAATGTGCCCCGCCGCATGCCGGCGACGAAACAGAGCTCCAACGTGCCAGGAGATCCATCCACGGGCGGCGAGCCCTGCGCGACGAGTCGATCGGAGGTGGCGAAGCCGGGATCACTCAACTGGACGGCCAGGCGCGCACAAGTGGACTCGTCTACGCCGTGGACGACATCGGCGTTTTCAAGAGCAGCGCGCAGCTCTCTCATGCCGGCGCCGGCGCCGGGCTCGATCGCAGCCCGTGCCTCCAGCCCACCGGATACGATTCGGATCCGAATGCGTGAAGCCCCCATGGCCAACTGAAATATACAGTGTGCCGGGCTCTACGCCAAAGGCTTCCCTTCCTTGAGCCGCCGCGCGATCTCTCGATATGCGTCCCGGAAGGGCATGCCTTCGCTCACGAGTCGGTACGCCGCGTGCGTCGCGTGGATCGCGGGGTCGGTCGCTTCGCGGATGCGATCGGGGATCGGGGTCAAGCCCTCGATCGTTTCGCGCATTACGTAGAGACAGCCTTCGATGTCGTCGATTGCGCGAAAATATGGGGCTTTCTGTTCCTGGTAGTCGCGGTTGTAGGCGCTGGGAAGATTGACCGTGGTGGCCATGAGCTGGGTCAGCAGGGCGGGCAAGCGGGCGGTGCGGGCGCGGACGAGCTCGAGCACGTCGGCGTTGCGCTTCTGCGGCATGATGCTCGAGCCGGTCGTGACCGAATCTGGCAGGCGGAAGAAGCCGAACTCTCGAGTGGTGTAGAGGAGCAGATCGCTGGCGAGGCGGTTCAGGCTCATGCCGATATGGGCCAGGGCGAAGAGGAGGGCAGCTTCGAATTTGCCTCGGCTGTTCTGGCAGTAGATCGGGTTCTCTTGCACTCGGTCGAATTTGAGATCGGCGGTGGTCTGATCGCGGTCGAGGGGCAAGGGCGAGCCGTAGCCGGCGGCGCTGCCGAGGGGGTTCTGGTCGATGAGCTGGCGAACGGCGGCGAGGAGGCCGAGATCGTCGCCGAGGGCGTCGCGGTAAGCGCCGGCCCATAGGGCGAGGGTGGTGGGCATCGCCTGCTGCATATGGGTGTAGCCGGGCAGCTCGAGGGCGCCGTCGGCGCCGATTCGGAGCTCGAGCGCCTTGATGAGCTCCGCGCCGAGCACAGAGATGCGCTCGATCGCGGCCTTGGCGTGCAGGCGCATCGCGACCAACACCTGGTCGTTGCGCGAGCGACCGGTGTGGATCTTCTTGCCGACATCGCCCAGGCGCTCGGTCAGAAGGCGCTCGATCAGGGTGTGGATATCTTCGTCGGCGGGGTCGAGATGGAGCTCCCCCTTCGCGGCGGCCTCGCCCAGGCGATTGAGCTCGGCGACCAGCCGCTCCGCCTCCGCGGACGTGAGCACGTCGACCGAGCGGAGCATGCGGGCGTGGGCCTTGCTGGCTGCGATATCGTGCTCGGCGAGCCGCAGGTCGAGGTCGGGGTCGCTTCCGGCGAGGAAACGCTCGATCGCGTGCCAGTCCCCCCCTCGACCCTCCGCCGCCCAGAGCTTCATGAGCCGGCCCAACGCTTTCCGCGATGCTCGAGAATCGCATGGTGTGCCTTGAGGCGGGTTGCGTGCACCCGTATGAACCCCTCGGCGTCGGCCTGGTCGAAGCCGCCGGCGATCTCCATGCTGGCGAGCTTGGCGTCGTAGAGGGAGCTGGGCGATGAGCGGCCGAGCACGGTGACGTTCCCTTTGTAGAGAGAGAGGTGGACGACTCCGTCGATGGCGTCCTGGCTGGCGGAGATGGCGGCGCGGAGGAACTCCATTTCGGGGCTGAACCAGAAGCCGTTGTAGATCAGCTCGGCGAACTTGGGCGAGAGCATGTTGCGCAGG
>CAZFNT010000396.1:0-4366 GCA_964520315.1 uncultured Gemmatimonadota bacterium | reverse complement strand
GAATGCGGCGGGAGGAAAAGGCGGCGCGGAGGTGGGGAGGACTGGGGGGCTACAGGGGCTCTTCGCCGGCCAGGCGGTGGAGATCCTCGAGGTCACCAAGCTCAAGGAGGAGATGGGCGAGAAGACGGTGGCGGTGGACGCCTTCGAGGGCAACAACCTGGTGCTGATCGACGAAGGGCACCGTGGCACCTCGGCGGGCCATGAGGGCGCGTGGATGAAGCACCGCAACGCCCTGTGCGAGCGGGGTTTCTCGTTCGAGTACTCGGCCACCTTCGGCCAGGCGGTCAAGGGCAGCCCGGCGCTCAGCGATCTCTATGCCAGGAGCGTACTGTGCGACTACTCCTACCGCTGGTTCTACGGCGACGGCTTCGGCAAGGACTACCAGATCCTGAACCTGGAAGACGACAGCGACGCGGAGTGGATGGCGACCTACCTGACCGCCTGCCTGCTCGCCTTTTTCCAGCAGCAGCGGCTCTATCGCGAACAGGAAACGGCACTGCGGCCCTTCAACCTGGAGCGGCCGCTCTGGATCTTCGTTGGGGGCAGCGTCACGGCCACGCTCGCCAAACGCGACGCCTCGGACATTGTCGAGATCCTGCGTTTCCTGGCCGGCTACGTGGGGAATCGCGCCGCCGGTATCGAGCGCATCCGGAGGGTCCTGCACGAGGGTTTGGTCACCGCCAGCGGTAGGAACCTCTTCGCCGGCCGTTTCGCCTATCTGAACACCACCGGGCTCACGCCGGCGCAGGTGTTCGACGAGACGCTCGCCACCCTGTTCAACGCCCCGGGCGGCGGCGCCCTGCACGCCGAGGACCTGAAGGGCGCGACGGGCGAGGTGGCCTTGCGCATCGGGGACAACGACCCCTTCGGCGTGATCAACGTCGGCGATGACACCAAGCTGGTGAGGCTCTGCGACGAGAAGGGCCTGAACGTGGCCGAGCGCGAGTTCGCCGGCTCGCTCTTCCACGAGCTGGAGCGGCCGGACTCGACGGTCCACGTGCTGATCGGCTCGAAGAAGTTCACCGAGGGCTGGTCGAGCTGGCGGGTCGCCACCATGGGGCTGATGAACGTCGGGCGCGGCGAAGGCGCGCAGATCATCCAGCTCTTCGGCCGTGGCGTGCGGCTCAAGGGTCACGGAATGAGCCTCAAGCGCAGCCCGCGCGCGAGCTTGCCCGAAGGGCTCAAGCGCCCCAAACACATCGCTGCCCTGGAGACGCTCTCGATCTTCGGTATCCGCGCGGACTACATGGCCCAGTTCCGCGACTTTCTCGAGGAGGAGGGGCTGCCCGCCCATGAAGAGCGTGTCGAGATCGTCCTTCCCATCATCAAGAACCTCGGCAAGCGTCCACTCAAGACGATCCGCCTCAAGAAGGAGATAGGCGGCGTCAGCACGGAGTTCGGCGACGCCTTTCGCAGGCTCGGCCCGATCCCGACGGCGCAGCCTCCCGATCCGACGGCCGACCCGGTCAGCGACTGGCTGCAGACGAACCAGGTCGTCCTCAACTGGTATCCGAAGATCCAGGCCATGAAGTCGCTGGGTGTCGTCGGTGGCGACACGGAGGACGCGCCCCATCAGGCGCACTTCTCACCCCGCCACGTTGCGTTCCTCGATGTCGGCGCCCTGTACTTCGAGCTGGAGCGCTTCAAGGCCGAACGCGGCTGGTACAACCTGAACCTGACCCGGGAGGGGATCTGCGCACTCCTGGCGGAGGGCACCTGGTATCGCCTGCTCATCCCGGAGACGGAGCTCGCTTTCGACTCTATCGACAAGCTCCGCCGCTGGCAGGAGATTGCGCTCGCGCTGCTGCGCAAGTACACCGAGCGCTACTACACCTTCCGCAAACGCGAGTGGGAGCTGCCGCACCTGGAGTACCGCGACCTCACGGAGGACGACCCCAACTTCTTCGTCGTTCGCGAAGAGGGGCCGGAGTACGGCTACCGGATCCTGATCGAGGAGTCCCAGCAGGAGATCGTCGAGAAGCTCACGGAGCTCAAGGGCGCCATCGAAGCCGGCGACCTCAAGCCCTGGGAGTTCCGCGGCATCAAGGCCGTCTGGTTCTGCCGGCACCTGTACCAGCCCCTGCTCTTCGTCGAGGGAGCGGCGGTCGAAATCTCACCCGCCCCGCTCAACAAAGGCGAACGCCGTTTCGTCGAGGACCTCAAGACGTTCCACGACGGCGCGCCCGAGTTCTTCGCCGACAAAGAGCTCTATCTGCTGCGCAATCTGAGCAAAGGCCGGGGTGTCGGATTCTTCGAGGCCGGTAACTTCCATCCGGACTTCATCCTGTGGCTGCTCTCCGGCGACCGGCAGCAGGTACTGTTCATCGACCCAAAGGGGATCCGGCAGGTGGGCGTCGACGATCCGAAAGTGCGTTTCTACAAGACGGTGAAGGAGATCGAGGAGCGGCTCGGCGAGCCGAACGTAGCGCTGGACTCCTTCCTCATCTCCAATACACCTTCGCACGAAATGCGGAACTTGTGGGGGATCGGCAAGACCGCCATGCTGGAGCGGAACATCCTGTTCCAAAAAGAGGACAAGGAGTCGTATGTTCGCACGATGCTGCAAGGTATCGGCGAGAGTCCAACGCAATGAACTCGCCAAGTGTCACGAACCGGCGCCTGACAACTGCATGCACCTGGCGGCGCCTTTTGTCTGGACGTCGGGGTCCACTCTAGTGTCTCCAGAGGATCTCGCGGCTATGCCGAAAGGTCAGTAGCCGACGCATCTCCTGGGACCGCGACTCCCCAGCGTGCGGATTCCGGACATTCGCCGCTCAGTGACTCGGCGCAATCGCACCAAAACCATCGGCGCCGTACACCTCTCCGGTGAGATAGTCGCCGAAGACCGTCTCGAAGCGATAGGTGCCCAGAGGCACGATCGCCAGCAGGGTGATGCCCCAGGGTCCGAGATACTGAAAGCCCGGAGTGAGCATGATGCCGCTGAACTGAGGCCAGATGAATGTGGACTCATCCGGTAGCCGGATCTCGTACCAGAAATCGGTGGTCACCATATTCGTACCCGGCACCCGCACGTCGAAGGTCCAGTCGAGGCTGCCGCCCGGCTCCAGAGTCTGCTCCGGGGCGAGAATGTCGACATCGAGTACCGGCGGATCGAGCGCCAGCCATTCGCTGGCCTGCCAGCCGTTCCACATCGGTGTCCACAAGTTGCCGTCGAGGAGCAGACGATTCATGCCGGATGGCAGACCGGCCTCGAGGGCCGATCGCGAGAATCGCACGACCAACTCACTGATGCCGTCGCCATCGGAATCCTCCCACTCCTGGTAGGAGTAGTCGGCCCAGAAAGTGTTGCCTCCTGCGACGTCGTGCGTGGCCGAGATGCTCCAGGGATCTACGTCGGAGGGGTCGGCCCCTTCGAGCTCTATGCGCGCATACTGCCAGAGTTGAGGATCGGGCTTAGCCGCCGAGGCGTCAAGGAAGTCGACCTCGGGTGTGACAACGTGGATAGAGTAGGCGTAGGGCCAATTCTGAATCTGAGCGAAATCGTAAGTAACCGGCTCCACGGGGAAGAGCGCCATGGCGTCGGCAGTCTCCACCAGGCCGGCGAGAATCCACTTGATCTCGTGCTGACCCGGCGCAAGACCCGAGAAAGTCAGCTCGATTGTGTAGTCACCGTCTGGCGTGTTGTCGAGCTCGTAGCCGATCACGATCAGCTCCATGCCCGGTTCGGCCACATAGTCGCCATCGAGATTCGGCACGAAATCGCCCAGATCGTAGAGCTCCAGGGGATAGACGATTCCCGTGTCTTCCGAGCGAGCCAGTGCAACAGAGATACTCGTGCCCACCGGCACCTGCACGACCAGCGGGTCGTCTACAAACATCTCGAACTCTTCGCCCGGCTTCAGGCCTGTCTCATGTGCGATGACTTCACCCTTGTACTCGATCGTGATCTCGCCGGCGGAACCGACGACTCCGTGCAAGCGATAGCCGTTTTTCTCACTGTAGTACTTTACGCCGGGTTCATAGCCCTCGACACTGACGTAGCGAATCTCTACTTCGCCGTTGCATCCGGCGGCGATCGAGAGTCCCGCCATCGAGACGATCCAAGAGAGTCTTCGCACTGCCTGATGAAGAGCGTACATGTTGCTTCCTCCGCGTCGGCGGCGGCGCCACTCGGGCGCCGCCGCGTAATTAGTTCAGAGGCCGCGTTACTGGATGCCGACGAAGGCGTCGAATCCATCCGCTGCGTACACCTGGCCGGTGTTGTAGTCACCGAAGATGTTGTCGAAGCGGTAGTTGCCCGGCTGCAGACCAGCGGGGATACCGATTCCCCAGAGGCCGCTGAACGCGAATCCTTGCGGGAGATTCAACCCGGAAGCCTGGGGCACGGGGATCACGGTTCCGTCGG
>CAZFNT010000395.1:3508-4409 GCA_964520315.1 uncultured Gemmatimonadota bacterium | reverse complement strand
GTGCGTACGCCACCGGTACCAGCCGCGAGTTGCGAGCCTTCGAGTGGTAGGCGGCGATAGCGGCCGCCGCTTCGAGGACCGCCTTTGGTGGGCGGTCCTTTCTGCCGGCGCACCTCAGCACAACATGCGAGCCTGGGCAGCCCCGGGCATGGAACCACAGATCCGACATGTGGGCGACCTTCTGAGTGAGCAGATCGTTGTCTCGTGCGTTGCGAGCCGCCAGCACGATCCACTCTCCCGGCAGTGAGTATCGGCGCCATCGGGGATCGTGCTCGCCGAGCATTCCCTTCCTGCGCCGCGCCGTCGGTTGCTTCGGAGCTGCGCTCCGCTCGTCGCCCTTCAGCCGCAGCCGGGGAACCAGCCGCCCCAAAGCGTGCAGATGGCGCGGCTCGGTCGCCTCGGCCACGGTTTTCTCGTCCGCTTCGAGGCGCGCGAGCTCCTTGCGCGTCTCCGCGAGCCGGCGGCGGGCATGCGCCTCTCCATCCGCCGCCTTCCGCGCCTCTTTGAAGGCACGCTCCGCGTTGGCGGCCGGATCCAGCATCGGGTCGAGCTCGATCGTCATCGTCTCCCCCGTGTATGGATCGACGATAGATGCCTTACTCATTCCCCGCCGCAGCTCGGTGAGCGAAGCGAGAATCGCCTCACCCTTGCGCCGCTTCCCTTCGCTCCCCCGCGATCGCTCGATGTCCCTATCGAGGTGAGACACTCGCCGCCCGAGCTGCTTCTGGAACTTGGTGATCGCACGCGTCGCCTCGGTGCGCCCCTCTTCGAACAAGTGCTCTACCAGCGCGCCGGCGCACAACCCCTCTCCCGCCGCCGCTGCATCCGGCTCCCTCCTCGCCCCCTCCCCCAGATGCTCTAGCAGGATCGGCGACCACACCGATCGGCCGCCCTCCGAGAC
>CAZFNT010000395.1:2054-3498 GCA_964520315.1 uncultured Gemmatimonadota bacterium | reverse complement strand
TCGCCACCGCCTTCCCCGGAAGCTCTCGAAGCTCGTCCCGCTCGCCCAGCCCACACCGGTGCAAGGCTTCTGTGCACAGAAGGGCCGATCCGCCGGGACGCGCCTCCCGCAGAAGCTCCAGCGCAGGCGTCTGGCGGCCCCTGACCCGCGTTCTTGCGCCTACTCCGCGATCCGGTCGCTCGCTCCCACGCAACCCCGCGATCGACATCTCCCCCGCGACGAGCCAGGCATCGGCCCCGTGACCCGCCGCGACCAGCTCCAAGCGTGCCGCCCCGATCGTCCGCGACTCGACCTCCAGCACCAAGGTTCGCTCCCCAGGAACAGAAGCCACCCGATCGATCCGCGCCCCCTCCAAGGGAGGCCCGAACGCCCGATCCCGCTCCCGCCACACGAATGGCGGCGCCACAGGCTTCTCCGAGACGAAGAGCACTGCCCGCCCGGGCCACGCCGCGAAAACCAGCTCCGGCCGTTCGCCCTCCCCGCTCCGCACACGCAAGGCGAGCATCTCTTCCCCCAGCCGGTCCACCTCATGCACCCGCTTTCCTGTCCACCCTTGGTCCAGCGCCCGGGCCAGGGCGTCGACATAGATCTGATCGATTCGCAGCATGGTTTTGGTCCCGCATCGCGGGCAGTCGCGGAGCTCACCTACAGGGAGTTGGCGCGAAAAGGCCAATTGTAGCGGACCAGATCGATTGGTGAGCGCACGCAAGAGCCCCTACAATGACGCGTGGACGAGAAGGAACACGCCAGTCATGAACGAAGATCGCCACCTCGAGCAGGCATCCGAAATATCTGATTCCGATTGGGCTCGGGATCGTGATCACCCGTACCTCGCCCCAAACTTCTTCGTAGACAGCGACCATGCAGAGATCTCCGCCTACGTCGACCAACATGCATTGACTGACGCAGACCAAACATCGAACATCGTAGGTCTCTACTATGCGATTCGCGACGGTTTTCGATACAACCCCTGGCGCCTTCAGTTCGACCGAGAGGCATTTCGTGCTAGCAACATTCTCCTGCGGAATCGTGCCGAAGGTGCTCACTGCATCGACAAGGCGAACCTGCTGGCTGCGTGCGCCCGCAGGATCGGCGTACCCAGCCGCTTGCATTTCGCAAACGTCAGAAACCACATCGGCACCCAGGAGCTGGAACGTCAGCTCGGTACCGATCTGCTGGTTTTCCACGGCTATGTCGGCCTCTACCTAGACAATCGATGGGTTGCGGCAACACCGGCATTCAACAAGGAACTCTGTGACCACCTTGGCGTCAGTCCACTTGAATTCGACGGTAGTACCGATTCTATATTTCAGGAGTATGACCGCCGCGGCAATCGCTTCATGGAATACCTGCACGATCACGGGGCCTTTCCCGACATCCCTTACGACGAGATGATAGCTCAGTGGAAGAGATACTATTCCTCGTTTCTAGGCAGCGGTGGGTG